>JAHFTZ010000247.1 GCA_023265355.1 Terriglobus sp. | reverse complement strand
CTATTCATCCAGGCGAATGCTTCGAGCGCTGCCACGGGAGCTCCGGCAACATCGTCGGGCCAGGGTTCAACCTCCGCAGGATCGAATGCGCTTACCACTACGGCTGCATTTACGGCATCGACAGCGACACTGACCGAGCCGGTCTCGGCACTGACGCACAAGGATTCCACGGCAACAAGTGGATCAACGTATGCAAACTCCGTTCCTCTAAGTGCCTTCTCACACTTCGAAACAACCACTGAGCCACTTTCCATCACGCATCAGGGACAGTTCCCCTCGGTCACTGTCTCGTTCAACCTCGCACCCAACGCTTCGCTGGGAACCGCGATCAACGATGTGACAAAGGTTCAGAAAGATCTGAAGATGCCGCCAAGTGTGCAGGCTGATTTTCAGGGGACAGCGGCTTCGTTCCGCAACTCGCTCTCGAACGAACCGCTCTTGATTCTTGCTGCGCTTGTGACTGTTTACATCGTGCTGGGTGTGCTGTACGAGAGTTTCATCCATCCCATTACGATCTTGTCCACGCTGCCTTCGGCTGGTGTGGGGGCATTTTTGTCGCTGCTTCTTTTCCACCAGGATCTCAGCGTCGTTGCAATCATCGGTATCGTTTTGCTCATCGGTATTGTGAAGAAAAACGGCATTATGATGGTCGACTTTGCTCTTGAGGCAGAGCGCGACCATGGCAAAAGCTCCACTGAAGCTATCTATGAAGCGGCGACACTGCGCTTCCGTCCGATCATCATGACGACGATGGCGGCGCTTCTTGGCGGCATTCCGCTCGCCTTTGGACATGGCATTGGTTCAGAGCTTCGGCGTCCGCTGGGCATCGCGATGGTTGGTGGGCTCATGGTCAGTCAAGTGCTCACGCTGTATACGACGCCGGTAATTTATATCTTTTTCGATGATCTGGCGAAGAGGTTTTTTAAACACAAGCCGCAGCAGCAGGCGGGCGAGCATACGGACAGCCACGCAACGAATCTGCAAACTGAGGGCGGGCACGCGTGAACCTGTCTTCACCCTTCATCCGCCGCCCGGTCGCCACCATCTTACTCACCGTTGCAATCGCAATGGTCGGTGCTGTCTGCTTTAACTTGCTTCCGGTTTCACCGCTGCCGCAGGTTGATTTCCCAACGATCGCTGTTGCGGCCAGTCTTCCGGGAGCCAGCGCGGAGATCATGGCGTCGTCCGTCGCCACGCCGCTGGAACGGCAGTTTGGCCATATTGCAGGCGTAACGGAGATGACCTCTTCCAGCGCACTGGGAACGACCGGGATCACAATTCAGTTTGACCTGAGCCGCGACATCGACGGCGCTGCGCGTGACGTAGAAGCAGCCATTAACGCGGCACGCAGCTACCTGCCCACCAACCTGCCCGAAAATCCCACCTACCGTAAGGTGAATCCTGCCGATGCGCCGATTATGATCATCGGTCTTACCTCGGATAAGTATGGAGCGGCCAAGCTTTACGATGAAGCCTCCACCGTCGTGCAACAGAAGCTCTCCCAGATCCAGGGTGTCGGTCTGGTCAATCCCGGTGGAGGCGCACTGCCGTCAGTTCGCGTAGAGGTCGATCCGAAGAAGCTGGCCAGCTACGGGCTGACGATGGCGAACCTGCAATCGGTGTTAAGCTTGCAGAATACGAATCTCGCTCGCGGACAGATCACGAATGGTGACCGCACCGCGGATATTCTGGTGAACGGGCAGATCTCTCGTGCAGAGCAGTATCAACCGATTGTGGTGGCCTATAAAAATGGTGCCGCGATTCGATTGTCCGACGTAGCCGACGTGGTGGATTCGACCCAGAATGTTCGTGCGGCTGGGTATCTCGACGGCAAACGCGCCGTGATGTTGATCATCTACCGTCAGCCAGGCGCTAACATCATCGACACGGTCGATCGCATTTATGCGCAGATCCCTTCTTTGCAAGCATCGATCCCTCGAGGCATCGATATGACTGTCGTTCTGGACCGCACGACGACGATCCGCGCAAGCGTACACGATGTGGAACAGACCCTGGTGCTTTCCATCCTTCTGGTGATTGCCGTTGTTTTCTTCTTCCTCCGCAACGGCCGCGCTACGTTGATCCCCGCTGTGGCGGTGCCAGTTTCACTCATCGGTACGTTTGCGGTGATGTATCTGTTGGGTTATTCGCTCGACAATCTGTCCCTGATGGCATTGACGATTTCCACGGGGTTTGTCGTGGATGATGCCATAGTTGTGATGGAGAACATCACACGGCATCTGGAAGAAGGGAAGTCGGCCTTCGATGCCGCGATGCGTGGTGCGAAGGAGATCGGATTTACGGTTCTCTCCATTAGTATTTCTCTGATTGCGGTCTTCATACCGCTGCTCATGATGGGTGGCATTGTCGGTCGTTTGTTTCGCGAGTTCGCTGTGACACTTTCGACCGCGATCATGGTGTCGATGGTGATCTCGCTTACGACCACACCGATGATGTGTGCCTATCTGCTCAAGAGCGAGCATGAGATGAAACACGGATGGTTTTACAACACCACCGAAAAATTTTTCGATTGGGTGTTGAAGGTCTACCGTGCCAGCTTGCATTGGGCGCTGGCGAACTCGGTGCTGATGCTTGTGCTTCTCGGTCTCACGATTGCGCTTAATGTTGTGATTATTGTTCGAATCCCGAAGGGCTTCTTTCCGCAGCAGGATACAGGCTCGATTGCTGGCGCTGCGCGCGGCCCGCAGGATGCGTCGTTTAACGTGATGAACGACTCCATTCAGAAGCTGCTGGGTGTCATCCGGAAAGACCCTGCGGTTCAGCACGTGATCGGCTTCACCGGCGGACAGGGTGCGACGAACACTGGAAATATCTTCATCGCCCTCAAACCTCTGGAAGTACGCAAGACAGGTGCCGCCGATGTGATCAATCGCCTGAGGCCGAAGCTCAACGCTCTACCGGTAGCTTCTTCCTTTCTCCAGGCGCAGCAGGACATTCGTATTGGCGGGCGGTCGAGTAACGCGATGTATCAGTACACGCTGGAAGCCGATAGTGTCGATGACCTCCAGACCTATGGACCGAAGATCCTTATGGCGATGCAGCACCTGCCTGGTTTTCAGGATGTCAGTTCAGACCAGCAGATGGGAGGCCTCGAAGAGAAGGTCAACTATGATCGCGTATCTGCGGCACGGCTTGGCCAGACGGCGACTTCGATTGATAACGCACTCTATGCCTCGTTTGGACAGTCGCTGGTCTCGCTGATTTACACGCAACTCAACCAGTACTACGTGGTGCTCGAAGTTGCGCCAAAATACTGGCAGCGTCCGGATGGGCTGAACACTGTAAACTTCCACGATGTGAATGCTTCTTCGGCCACGGCTGCGGGCAATACGCCGCTTTCGTCTTTCACCACGGCGAAGTCTGGCACGACCCCGCTCGCCCTGAACCACACAGGTCTATTCCCATCCGTCACCGTTTCGTTCAATCTTGCCTCGGGACTTTCGCTCAGCGACGCGACAGAGGAGATTGAAGGCGTCAAGCAGAAGCTCAACTTTCCCTCGACGATTCAAGGCTTCTTCTCGGGGACATTGCAGGCGTATCAGCAATCGCTCGGCTCGGAGCCTTACCTTGTTCTGACCGCTCTGCTTGCGGTCTATATCGTGCTTGGGGTGCTTTATGAAAGCCTGATCCATCCTCTCACCATCCTCTCCACTCTGCCTTCCGCGAGCGTGGGTGCGATGCTGGCGCTGATGCTCTTCCACGAGGATCTGAATGTGATCTCGATCATCGGGATTGTGCTTTTGATCGGCATCGTGAAGAAGAACGCCATCATGATGATCGACTTCGCCCTGCAGCTGGAACGCGAGCAGGGAATGGATACCGAAGAGGCTATCTTTGAAGCCTGCATTCTGCGGTTCCGTCCGATCCTCATGACGACGATGGCGGCGCTCTTCGGTGCACTTCCTCTGGCCTTCGGTACCGGAACAGGTTCGGAGCTGCGGCGGCCACTTGGCATCACCATCGTCGGCGGCCTGATCGTCAGCCAGATGCTCACGCTGTATACCACGCCAGTCGTATACCTCACGCTCGATCGTATGCGGATTCGTTTTACTGGCAAGGATCACTCCAGGAATGAACTGCAGACGACGGCGCCGACGGAGGCCCATGGATGAAAAAAACAATACAAAGTTACGCGCTCCCTCTTGCTGCTCTTAGTCTGTCTCTCCTTGCGGGCTGTCGTGTCGGTCCCCGTTACACCAAACCCGCAGCGCTGCCTGCTCCTCCGCCGGAGCAATACAAAGAGGCCGGAACGCCTGCGCCAAACGATTCTGGCGATTGGAGACCATCGCAGCCACAGGACGCGATGCTGCGCGGTAAGTGGTGGTTGATCTACAACGACGCTGAGCTCAATGGGCTCGAAGAGAAGCTGAATATCGATAACCAGAATATTAAAGTGTTCTTCCAGAACTATATGGAGGCGCGCACGCTGGTTGCACAGGCGCGGTCTCAGCTTTACCCAACGCTCGGCGTCGCGCCCGGCTTTCAACGCTCGCGCGCGTCTGCGAATCTCACAC
>JAHFTZ010000246.1 GCA_023265355.1 Terriglobus sp. | reverse complement strand
AAGACCACACCCCAGCCAAGTGGGACGTCGCCAACGGCACGCTGACCGTCAATAAGACCAACGGCTCCGGCAACATCGAGACCAAGCACACCTTCAAGGACTATCAGCTTCACATCGAGTGGAAGATTCCATCGAACATCACCGGCTCCGACCAGGCGCGCGGGAACAGCGGCGTCTTCCTCGCCTCCACCGGCTCCGGAGACGCAGGCTACGAGCTCCAGGTCCTCGACTCCTACGAAAACAAGACCTATACCAACGGCATGGCGGGCAGTATCTATAAACAGGCCATCCCCCTCGCCAACGCCGCACGCAAACCGGGCGAATGGCAGACCTACGATGTCGTCTGGACCGCTCCCCGCTTCAACGGCGACGGCAATCTCCTCACTCCCGCCTATGTCACCGTCTTCTTCAACGGCGTCCTCGTCCAGAACCACTTCGAGCTCAAAGGCGAGACCCGCTACATCGGCCAGCCCTTCTACAAGGCCTACGACAAGGCACCCATAAAACTCCAGGCGCACGGCGACCACAGCGAACCCGACAGCTTCCGCAATATCTGGGTGCGCGAAATCAAGGAATGGAAATAAACCGATGACCAACCGCCGCAGCTTTCTCGTCGCCTCCGGCCTGACCGCCCTCGCCTCCACCCGCGCCTTTGGCGCCAATGAACGCCTCCGCCTCGGTGTCATCGGCGCGGGCGGACGCATGCGACAGCTGCTCAACGCGGCAGAGAGCAGCGGCGTCCCCTTTGAGATCGTCTCCGTCTCCGATGTCTACGCGCCGCGCCGCGAAGAGGTAAAGCTTCGCGCCAGTGCCACCAATGCGGCCACACCGATGGACTTCCACGCGGTCCTGGACGACAAGAGCATCGACGCCGTCCTCATCGCCACGCCCGACCACTGGCACGTCCGCAACGCCGTCGCCGCGCTCTCCGCCGGCAAAGATGTCTATCTGGAAAAGCCCGTCACCCACACGCTCGAAGAAGACAAGACCCTCCGGCAAGCCGTCCGCACCAGCAAACAGGTTCTGCAATGCGGCATGCAGCAGAGAAGCTGGCCTCACTTCCGCAATGCCGTAAGCCTCATCCAGGGCGGCGCGCTGGGACAAGTCCCACAGGTCCGCACCTTCTGGTGGCAGAACTACGGCCGCAACTGGGTGCCTAAACCAATCGACGCTGCACAGCTCGACTGGAAGCAGTGGCTCGGCGGCGCTCCTGACCAGCCCTTCTCTTTGGAGGTCTTCAACCGCTGGCGCTGGTTCTGGAACTTCGGCGGAGGCGCGATGACTGACCTCTTCGCTCACTGGATCGATGTCACCCACTGGGCCATGAAGGCCGATACGCCCTCCACCGCCTTCGTCCTCGGAGACAACTACGTCTACCCGCAATGGCAGTGCCCGGACACCATCCAGGCCGGCTTCCGCTATCCCGGTGCAACTCCGGACAAAAGCTTTGACGTGGTCTATGAAGGCATGATGGCCTCCTCCATCGACGACGGTGGCCTTGAGTTCCGTGGCACCGACGCTACCCTCAAGCTCAACCGCTCCGGCATGTCCGTCTTCCACGAAGGCGTCAAATCCAACCCCATCCTCCGCGAAGAGAGCTTCGAAGACGGCACCATCCCGCACATGCGCAACTTCTTCGATTGCATCAAGACCCGCAAAGACCCCAACGCCCCGGTGGAAGCCGGTCTCGCCGCAGCCAACGCCGGCCACCTCGGCAACCTCGCCTACCACTCAGGCGGCATGGCCAAGCGCCGCTGAGCTTCAGGAACTGGATCGGGTGGCCCACACATCGCGCGCTTCGCGCTGTGTGAGCCATGCGCAAAGCGCATCCTTCCCCCGAAGAGCGACCTCAGGGAAAGCAGATCCCTTCGTTACGCTACCGGACGGCAAATGGAAGCATGAACCCGTTCAGCATCATCGCCGGGTGAAGCAGTCACGTTACCCCGCCCTCTCTCTCTGTAAAAGTCCCCGAAAGGTTGTTTAGTAAAAGGGAAAGATTTTCCTATGTGGCAAAAGATGTCGCATAAAGTCGGCCAATGACATCATTTACGTCTCAAAACTGTCTCAAATTGTGGCACTGGAATTGCTTTGCAGGATACGTACGATTTGCTTCCTCACCTGAAAGGAAATCCAATGCTGCGCACGGTCCGTACCAAAATCTCCGATAACCGCGAATTCTTCTTCATCAGCACGCCTCTTATGGGTGCCTTCCTTCTTGCCTGTGGCATCGCAATTACTCGATAGAGCCACTAGAAGTAATCCGTGGATAAGGCAGAGCGTCTCGGTGACTCTCTGCCTTTGCTCTTTCTCTCACCGTTTCGCGCATCGATCTCGCCGCACCACTTCCGGCTCACTGCTTCTCCCTTGGAAAAGGTCGATGCCGAGGAATCTCACTTTCTTTTAGCTCTCCATAGCGCCCACAGAAGACAGCGTGTACCTATCGGCTGAGCACAAGCGTTGTCACGACGGCTTTATAACGAAGTGGAACGCGCAATCCTATGCCGCCGCATATCATCCAGCACCGGCAGAGCAGCCAACAGAAACAACACAGCCGCCAGCGGCAGCGTGAAGAAAAACCCCGCATGCTTGAACCCGACCGCGCCAATCACTCCACCGATAAAGAACAGCGCGATCAGCGAAGTGAGCAGACGTAACGTCGCCAACTCCGGCGCGAGCGTTCCGTGCGCGCTGGCGAATCGCTTGGAGACGATCCTTCCCAGGGCGATCCCCGTATCTGTCACCATCCCCGTAAGGTGTGTCGTGCGGATTACGTTCTTGGAGAGCTTGGTGATGATGGCGTTCTGAAGCCCCATCGTGAAGCAGAGCAAAAGCACCGTGCCCACCACACGGCCGCCTGCGAAGACTCGCCCCGTAAATCCGAAGAGGATCAGCAGAACCGCCTCCGCGATCAGGGGCAGGGCGTACTCGCTCTCCAGGCGGCGGCTTCGCGCCCAGCGGATGAAGAGCGTCGTGACAAACGCTCCCAGCAGAAACGACATCACCGCAGCGAAGCCACTCAACGCGAGCTTAACGCTGCCGACGGCGATATTGTCCGCCATGGCGGAGACGATTCCGGACATATGAGAGGTGTACTGCCGCACCGCCAGAAATCCGCCCGCATTCGCAGCACCGGCGATGAACGCAAGGTAGCGGGCCAGGTGACGGTTGCTGGTCTCCGTGCGTTTGCTTCCCGTCAGCCGGCGGAGATAGAAAAGCGGCATACCCCATGATCGCAGGTAAGCCGCTTCGATTGTTTGCTCGACTTCGTGATGAAAGTGGTATGGGCTAGGACAGATCCAAACGCGAAGCATTATTCAGCTTCGCCTCTGTGGACCACAGCCCAGCCGAAGGTGTGCTGATGTAGAAGACCTCTTCTCCATCCGGCATGGTGTTCCATCCCTCTTTCATCGTGGCGGCGTCGTACCGCTTCTCCATCTCTTTCACATCGGCGTACTGGTAGCCGACCTGTTCGATCTCTTCTTTCGTGAGATGTCCGGGGGCATACGTAATAGTGAAGCGGCCTTCGCTGGAGCCGTGGATGAGATGCGCCACACCGTGCGGGATCGCCTGCATGTCCGCTTCGGTCTTGTATAGCTCCAGCGTGCGCGGCGTGCCCTTATAGCCATACTTTCGGATCAGCGCATCCACGTCCGGCTGTTCGCCAAAGCGCTCCACGCCCGGAGCGAGGATGAGCAGTTCGCCGCCGTCAGCGATCGCCATGCGTGTGCGGTAGACGGCCTTGTTGGCCACCCAGGTGGCGCGGAACTCATCCGGCTGCATCACGGCGACGACCTTCTTCAGCGGCTTCTCAAAGGTAATAATGTTCTGCTCGCGGCTCTTGCGTGCGGCCTGCAGATAGGTCTCCAGATCGTCGCCCACAAACAGGCCACTGGTGACGAGTTTGTTCTCCGCATCGCGATGCATCACGATCTGCACATAGAGGTCGGGAAGATCCTTCAGATGCTCTTCTTCCGACCAGTTGTAGCAGGCGCGCAGCGGCGTGACAAGGCAGCCGAGGTTGTTCTCGATGCCATACACAGCAGCAGCGATGTGCGAGGCGCAGATGGTGTCCTTGCCGCCGAGACCGATGTAGTAATTTTTGTTGTGATTGGCAAATCCGAGCACTTCGTGCGGAACGACGTGGCCGATGTTTACGATCAGGTCCCACTGCTCCGTCATGAGCTTCGTATTCAGGTCGACGGGGATCTCCCAGTCAGCGGCGCCGTTGGTGGTTTCCTTGACGAGGCTCGCCGGGATCGTTGCCACATGGGTCACGCCACCACGCCAGTCGTGCGCGAAGATCCGCTCCTCGGGAATGGAGCCGAACATCCACTTGTTCTCGGCCTCGGTGTGCGGGACGTGCTGACCGAGAGTGGGAATGACCTCCACATGCGCGCCGGGCAGCGCCTTGTAGAACATCTCCGTAATCCTGCCCGCGCCGGAGTGTGCGCGCGTGAGATCGGGAGGAAGCAGGAGAACCCGCTTCAGATCTTTGTTGATGCGTTTGCGTGCTTCTTCCAACGTGCGCTCTACCGCGCTCT
>JAHFTZ010000245.1 GCA_023265355.1 Terriglobus sp. | reverse complement strand
TCCGTGCAGATGTTGGTGTAGTTCGGATTCGTGTCCAGAACGTAGGTCACTTCGGCTTTGGGATGGAGCTCCCAGCGGACTGCATCGGCGCGGGCCATCAGCTCGACCAGCGGCATCTCCCGCAGCCAGGCCAGACCGGTCTCAGCGGAGATTCTTTCAATCGCCATGGTTGATTCCTTTCAAAACTCTGTGGAACTCCGCCAGGCCCTCAGTGTGCTTCCGGGCCAGACGAAACTCCAGACGTTCAAAGTAAAGCTCTGCCATCGCCGCGCTCCATCCCGACGTCGTACCCGCGTCGCGAAGACGCTTGCGCCCTTCAGAGGTCGCGGCAAAGGCAAGATTCTCCTCGACCCATTCTGTCAGCACGGCAACGGACTCTTCACTCGCCACCGCTGTAACGACCCACTGCGCAAAGACAAATCCCAGGCCCGTCTGAGAAAACCACCACTCACTGATGTCCTTCGCTACCGGCCAGCGATACTCCGGTCGTGAAAAATCCATCGCTTCATCGCCGATCAGCAGAGACGCGTCTGAAGCCGTTGCGTCTTCCGTGATCTTCGGAACCGCGCCGAACTCCCGGCGAAAAAGCTCCCGCAGCAGGTGCCGTGTTGTCGTCGTACGGGGAGTGACATGGACTGTACGCCCCGTTTGCAGAAGGTCCCGCACCGGCACTTTGGAAAACAGGCGGAGACTCATCACGTGTCCGCAGCAGGCGATGCCGTACGGCCCCAGCGGCTTGACCTTATCTCCCAGGCGTTCAAAGGCTCCTGTAGGAAGAAGGCAGGCATCGAGCTCTCCCGCCGCCATGCGCTCCGTCAGTTCGCTCGGATCGCCACTCAACATGGTCACGGGAAACCTTGGTGCTATCAGACGAAACGGAGCGGCGTTGGTAAATCCAATCATCCCCACACGAAGCTTCGGGGTACTGGTCAAACGTTCACCACTTGCAGCTCGTGGATTTTGAGCGCCGGTTCCTCCGCCGGATCGGTAATCAACCGCTGGAACTTGCCTGTGCGCCGCATCGGTGTCTGCCCGGCGTCGCGGATGAGGCGCTCCATGAGCTCAATCCCCATACCTTTAGGTGCTCCGGTGCCGGCAAGCTGCATGATGCGCTCCACACCGAGGGTCCCGTCGAGATCGTCCGCGCCAAAGCTGAGCGCCGTTACGCCGGTTTCGAGCTGCAGCGTGGGCCAGTAGGCCTTGATGTGCGGGATGTTGTCCAGCACCAGGCGCGACAGGGCGATCACCTTCAGGCAGCGCATGGGCGAAACGAGGCTGGTCGTAATACCCGTCTCGCCGGGCTGAAAGGCGAGCGGGATGAAGGCCTCGAAGCCGGGAGCGCGGTCTTCCAGATCTCGGAGTTGGAAGAGGTGTGAGACCAACTCCTCGTCCGTTTCGATATGCCCGAAGAGCAGCGTCGAATTCGTCTGCATCCCCATCTTGTGGGCTGTCTCGTGGACGGCGAGATACTTCTCCGGACCCATCTTGTCCTTGTAAAGCTCCTGGTGGATACGCTCCGAGAGTACCTCGGCACCGCCGCCGGGCATGGCGTCCACGCCCGCCTCGCGCATGGCCTGCAGAACGGTCTCCCAGCTGTTCTTCGTCACACGGGCAAAGAAGTCGACTTCCACCGCCGTGAAGGCTTTAATCCACAGGTGTGGATATTCGCTGCGGATGCGCGAAACAAGGGCCAAAGAGCGCTCCATGGTCCACGTCTTCCACAGGCCGCCCACAATATGCACCTCGGCCAGATCCGGGTCGCTCAGGCTGGCGAGGATGCCGTCTTCTTCCAGGCTGTAGGCGTGCGCATCGCCCGGCTTCGCCGCAAACTCGCAGAACTTGCAGGAGTGTACGCAGAGATTTGTCGGGTTGATCTGCTTATTGACGATGAAGGTAGCCACATTCCCGTGCCGTGCCTGCTTCCTCGCAAACGCCAGCGTTCCCAGGTCCAGCAGGGGCCACTCTCGAAGCAGAAAAAGCGCCTCCTCAGGAGAGACACGACGACCCTCCGCAATCCGTTGTCGTAACTCCGCGTCCGGTACACCGTGCATCTGCTGCTGACTCAACATAGGCCTATTTACCTACCACATTCACTAACACTACTAGGAAAGCATATCAACTGCACCCCTGTGCCTTAGATCGCAAAAACAACGGGCCCCCCGGTGTCGCTTGGCAGCGACACCGGCAGCGCCCCTTTGTATCCATCTTTACTCTTTCAAATCAGCGCTCCACAGGAGCTTCCGCAGCGCTGGGTACGTCCCTCGAAACCGGATGCACCCAACGCTGTACTCAGAATCTACATACGCCGGATCACGCCGTCTTCAGCTCTGAAGATTCTTGGGAGGAAACAAAATCTTTCTGTTCCTGGACGCACTCCTCCAGCAAAACAAGGATCTCTTTCTCCGTGTCATGGCTCGCAAACTCCAGCGCAAGCTCCTTTGCCCGCTGTCGATAGCTCGGTGTGTCCAGCACCTCTCTCGCAGCCTTTCGCAGAATCTCCGAATCCGCCTGGTTGGTGTGCAGATCGATCCCTACGCCCGCCCACGCAACGTGCGCCGAGACATCTTCCTTGTCCTCCGTCAAACCCGCCGTGACCATGGGGATGCCCTGAGCCAGCGCCATGTTGACTGTGCCATAGCCACCGTTCGTGATCAGCAGATCGATATGGGGCATGATTTGCCCAAACGGGAGAAAGGGAGCCACGCGGGCGTTGGAAGGAATCTCCACCGGAATCAAATCGATGGGTTGCCCTCCCGTGGTCACCAACACGAGCACGTCCTCTTCCTTTGCCAATCCCTCCAAAGCCGGTCCGATGAGCTGTCCAAAGTCGCGGTTCGCGAGGGTCCCCTGGGTCACCAGAACCAGTCGCTTTTTCTTATCGAGTTCCTTCCACCATGGTGGAAGTGATGTCTCCCCGGCCGGCAGAGGAAGAGGTCCGACGTATCTCACATTCGGGAAAGAAGAGGTGGTATCGGGATACTCGAAGCTCTCAATTCCGGGATGAAGATACAGATCGGGAAGTGTGGCCATCGCCTCAAAGAGAGGACATGGAAGTGGTCTGTAGCCCATTTGACTCAGTTCCTTGTCCACGGCGATCTGAGAAGGTTGCAGCAGAATACGTTCGCGCCGCACGCGCTCAGCTTCCATCACTGCCTCCGAAGCGTCCTTCCTCTTTGGAACACTTCTCCCGCTGCACGTATTCAGTACTGAAATACCTAGATGCGCGACGGCGGGACGCTGATTGCGTGGCCCGAGTAGAAAGGGGAATATTCCCCAATAGAAGTTATCTGCAACGATAATATCCGCATGGAAATTCTCGAGAATAAGTTGCAGGCTCTTTGTCTGGGCGGGCATATTCGGAATGAAATACTGCACGATATCAAACGTGGCGGTCTCCATGCCGGGCGGGACATCCTGTCTTCCGGGAAGTTCTAGGAGGTGACCAAAAAATGTTTTAGACTCCGGAATCTCGGAGTGGAAGGGCAGACCGGCGGTCAGCACGGCAGCTCTCAGTTCAGGGGACGTGACAACGAGCACCTCATGATTGTGTTTCTTCAGTAAATTGGCTACCGAAAGGATCGGATTGAGGTGGCCTGGAATACCGGATGACGCGAGCAAAATCTTCATAATGTCCTTCAACAGAATCCGCGCCCAGAATCATGGATTGAGAATCCGTTCTGTAGGCCGAATGGTCTGTACCTGATGGCAGGACACGGCTGAGGCCTCTTTATTCCTTCCGCCAGGTCTCAGAGCCGCCGCAGTAACTCCGCCACCGTCGCACCATATCCCGGCACCACCCAATCACCGGCTATCTCCGCCAGCGGCTCCAGGACAAACCTCCGCATAGGCATCTCAGGATGCGGCAAGGTCAGCTCCACCGTCGTCATCACGACATCTTCATACAGCAGCAGATCCAGATCGATCACGCGGGGGCCCTTCGCAATCCCGTGCGTCCGGTCGCGTCCCATCTCCACCTCGATCGCAAGCATGCCGCGCAGAAGTGCAACAGGTGCGAGCGAGGTCTCCAGAACGCAGGCACCGTTGAGGAACGAAGGCTGGGCGACGTAGCCCACGGGCTCGGTCTCGAAAAACGAAGAGACGGCAACGACTTCGCCGAGGGCGTTCATGTGCTTGACCGCATCCAGCAGCGAAGCCTCGCGGTCTCCTAAGTTGGCACCCAGTGCAACGGCAGCTTTCATCCTTCTATTCTGACGGACTATTCCGAAGGTCGACCGATCACGCGCACACGAAAGACGGGCAGCGCCTTTTCTTCCGCACTCTGCTCGTAGACCTCGGTTGTCTTCGCAGCATCGTACCCGCGCCAGAGCCAGGCCAGGCTCTCGGGCAGCGTGACCGTTCCATGCGCACCGTTGTGCGTTCCCGTGCCAAAGCTGAAGTGCATGTCGTACCCCATCTGCTTCAGCGTGTTCGCCATCTTGAGATTGCCCAGCGGCCAGCTTCCATAGCGCGGTACGGGGCCAGAGGCGCCTTCCATATCGTTGGCTCCATCCTGCAGCCAGACGCGGAGGTTTCGATGGTCTTCGC
>JAHFTZ010000244.1 GCA_023265355.1 Terriglobus sp. | reverse complement strand
GAGTCATCGTAGACATCGAGGGCGCTCCCGTGGAAGCCGAGGATCTTACGGCCCGGGGCTTTGACGACGGCGCCCATCTCGAGTTGACCGCTCTTGCGCAGGATGTAAAGCTCGCCTGTCTGCGAAGTGGTGTCCCGCACAACGCGCTCATAAAAATCCCATTTGAAGTCGGCCTCGGTGGACTGGAACTTTACGCTGGCGGCGTCGAGCTGGCGAAGGACCTTTTCGAGGTCAGGAGAGTTCGCCGCGTGGGCGGAGAGGGTGACGCATGCGATGAGGGCGAGCAGAAGTTTTTTCATACGTTTGGTTAGACACGGTTCCGCGCGGGATGGATGTGCTGGGTTAGCGATGCGCCCAGACTTTGTAGGCCATGGGCTGTTTGTCCGAGGTGCCGGGAACGATCTCGTAGCGCTCGATGCTGACGTCGCCCGCAATCGGTTCGATAATATGGCGGAGGGCGAGATCCGTACTGCCGGTGATGGCCGTTTCCTTCTGTACATCGGTTGCGCGGACCTGGTAAACGAGCTCGCCTGATCCGTCGTTATCCACCATGACCTGCGAGGGCAGATGGAAGACAGGGCGGTCGTTGTAGTTCCAAAGATGCGGCGTGATGAAGACGAAGAGCAGGATCGCCGTGACCATGATGTCGTAGTGCAGGGAGCCGCGTTCGTAGGCCCAGAAGACGTAGTTGCGCAGGGTGCGAAGCATTCTTTATTTCGCCTCCGGTGTAATGACGGTGTCGCCGTGCATGTAAGGCACGAGGACCTCAGGAATGCGGACGGTGCCGTCGGCCTGCTGGTAGTTTTCCAGCACAGCGAGGTACGTACGACCGACGGCGAGGCCGGAACCGTTGATCGTATGAAGATATTCCGACTTTTTCGCTGCAGGGGAGCGGAAGCGGATGTTCGCGCGACGCGCCTGGAAGTCGAGGAAGTTTGAGCAGGAGCTGATCTCGCGGTAGGTGTTCTGCGCCGGTAGCCAGACTTCGAGGTCGTAGGTCTTGGCCGAGGAGAAGCCCATATCGCCAGTGCAGAGGAGCATGCGGCGATAGGGAAGCTTGAGCAGCTCGAGGACTGTTTCCGCGTGCTGGGTGAGCTTTTCATGCTCGAACTTCGAGTCGGCGGGCGTCGCGAATTTGACGAGTTCGACCTTCTGGAACTGGTGCTGGCGAATCATGCCGCGCACATCTTTGCCGTAGCTTCCAGCCTCGCTGCGGAAGCAGGGGGTCCAGGCGCAGTAGCTGATGGGGAGCTTGACCTCGTCGATCGTCTCATCGCGCAGGAGATTGGTGACAGGTACTTCTGCCGTTGGGATGAGCCAGTGGTCGTTGTCCTGCAACTCTCCGGGAACGTAGGGACCTTTGTCGTCGGAGTTGAAGAGCTCCTCGGCGAACTTGGGAAGCTGGCCTGTGCCGTAGAGCGATTTTGAATTGACCATGAACGGCGGCAGCACTTCGGTGTATCCGTGCAGGCGCGTGTGCAGGTCGAGCATGAAGTTCGCGAGCGCGCGTTCCAGGCGGGCGCCTGCGCCGAAGTGAACGACGAAGCGTGAGCCGGAGATCTTGGCGGCGCGATTGAAGTCGAGGATGCCGAGGGCTTCGCCGATCTCCCAGTGCGATTTAGGCGCGAAGTCGAAGGTTGGGATCTCGCCCCAGGTCTTTTCGACGACGTTGTCGTGCTCGTCTTTGCCCACGGGGACGGATTCGTGGGGCAGGTTCGGAATCGCCTGCAGAATGGTCTGGAGGCGAAGATCGGCCTGGGCCGCGGCGGCTTCGAGGGTCTCTGCCTCGTCTTTGAGGGCGCGGGTCTGGTCCATCAGCGCGGTGGCGTCTTCGCCGGAGCGCTTCTTTTTGCCAACCTCTTCCGCAATCCGATTGCGCTGGGCCTTCAGGCTTTCGAGGCGGGTGATGGCCTCACGGCGCGCCGTATCGATGGACGCGAAGTCCCCGAGGACGGAGGCGGGATCCATATTGCGGGAGCGGAGTTTTTCTTCGACGGTGGCCAGGCTGGCCCGCACATAAGCGAGATCAAGCATACGTCTTCTATCGTAACGGTTTCTAAGCCTCGGTTAGCATGGGAGTATGCGATTCCTTCAGCGGTGGTTGGTGGTGGCAGCGGTAGCGATGTGTTCCGTGGTGGCACGTGCGGACGCGTATGACGGTAAACCCAAGCTTGTGGTGGTCCTGGTCTTCGACCAGTTTCGCGGCGACTTCCTGGACCGTTATCGGGCGGAGTTCAAGGCAAAGAACGGCTGGAACCTGTTTTTGAAGCAGGGGGCGCACTTTACCGACTGCTATTACGACTACGCGAACCTGATTACGGCGGCGGGGCACTCGACCATCGGTACCGGGGCATACACGGACGGGCACGGCATCCCTCTGAACGAGTGGTATGAGCGTGGAGCGGATGGCAAGCTGCGGCAGGTGAGTTCGGTCGAGGATGACCGCTACACGCTGGTGGGCGCGCCTGCGGGTACAAAAGACCTGACGGGAGCTTCTCCCCAACGCGAGTTGGCGAGCACGCTGGGCGATGAGCTGGTGCTGGCTACGGGTGGGAAAGCGCGCGTTTACGGCGTTTCGATGAAAGATCGCGCGGCGATTCTGACGAGCGGGCATGCCTCCAAGGGCGCTTTCTGGGTCGATCACGCTTCGGGCCAGTGGGAGACTTCGACCTACTGGATGAAGCAGCTTCCGGCCTGGGCGACGGAGTTCAATGCCAGTGGAGCAGCGGATCACGCGCGTACCGAGGGCGGAGTTGCCACAGGGCTTAGCTTTTACGAGCGCGTGGGGCGCACAACGGCGAGTGTTCGCTATCAGTTGGACTTCGCGAAGGCGCTGATCTCGAACGAAAAGCTGGGACAGAATCCGGCAGGCGTTCCAGATCTGATTACGATTTCGGTCTCGTCGACGGACATCAACGGCCATGCGTTTGGCCCGGATGATCCTTCTCAGAAGGCGCTGGTCGTGGGTTCCGATGCGGCTCTGGATGAGTTCTTTACCTATCTGGATAAGACGGTTGGCCTGAAGAATGTGATGGTGGCGATGAGCGGCGATCACGGTGTGGCGACCTCGCAGGCTTCGGCGGATGCGATGGGTATGCCCGCCCTGGATTTCCCGGCCGCGATCTTTACGGAGCCTTTGGAAAAGGCGCTGCAGAAGCGCTGGCCGCTCAAGGGCAAGGGTTCATATGTGATCACAATGGACAATCCTTATCTGCTGCTGAATCAGGCTGCATTTGAGGCGGCTGGCGTGCGCGAAGAGGAGGCGGAGAATGTGACTCGCGATCTGCTGACGCAGATCTTTGCGGGATTTGCTCCGGCTGGCGGAGCGCACGATGTGCGCCAGAAGGATGTTCCTGTGCTGACGCACGCCTATACCAGCACCGAGATGCGCGAAGGACATTTGCCCGACACGCAGTATGGACGCCTTGTAGCGCATAGCTACTCGCCGTACGTCGGATGGGCGCTTCATCTCAACTTCGGACCGTACCAGTTCCCATGGCATGGTTCGGGGACGACACACTTCTCCGCGAATAGCTACGACCGGCATGTGCCTCTGGAGCTCTTCGGAGCGGCCTTTGTGCCGGGAACGTACCACGGTGTCGTTGCTCCAGTAGATATTGCGGCGACGTTTGCTTCGCTGTTACGGATCAATCGCCCAAGTGCGGCGGTAGGGCGTGTGTTGACCGAAGCGATGAAGCCGGAGGCGGCTGGATCGACCTGGGTGCGCGAGAGTGCGGCCCCGCGCGCGACGGTGAGGTAATGGAGAAGACGGGCGTTCCCGATATGCGCGTTACGATCGCCGGCGTGGAGTTGCAGTCGCCGGTGATCGCGGCCAGCGGCACTTTCGGTTACGGTATCGAGTTCGACGAGATCCTTTCGCTGCAGAAGATCGGAGCGTTTGTCACGAAGGGACTTTCGCGCGCGCCGATGGAAGGGAATCAGGCTCCGCGGCTGATTGAGACCTCTGCTGGCATGATGAACGCGATTGGTCTGCAGAATGTCGGGGTAGAAGCTTTCGTCGCAAAGAAGCTGCCGGAGATTCGGAAGCTGCGCGATACAGTGTGTTTCGCGAATGTCTTCGGCTTCACGATTGAAGATTGCATCGGTGTGGTCGAAAAGTTGAACGAGGCAGAGGGCATTGCTGTCTACGAACTGAACGCATCGTGCCCGAACACGAGGCATGGAGGCATGGTCTTCGGCACCGATCCTGGATTGCTGGAAGAGTTAACTCAGAGGGTGAAGGCGGTGTCGCGTAGGCCCCTGATGGTCAAGCTTTCGCCCAATGTGACCTCGATTGGAGCGATGGCTCTAGCAGCAGAGAGGGGCGGCGCGGATGCTGTGAGTCTGGTGAATACCTTTGTCTCGATGGCGATTGACATCGAGACGCGCAAGCCCCGTATCAAGAACGTCACGGCGGGTCTGAGCGGACCGGCGATCAAGCCCATCGCGGTGCGTATGGTGTGGGAAGCGGCGCGTGCGGTAAAGATTCCCGTGGTGGGTATGGGCGGCATCCTGCGTGCGGAAGATGCCGTGGAGTTCATGATGGTGGGGGCTGCGGCGGTGGAGGT
>JAHFTZ010000007.1 GCA_023265355.1 Terriglobus sp. | reverse complement strand
AGGATCTCTTGCTTCGCCCGTTGCCGATCTGCAGCTTGCGGCGAAAGATCTTTCGATCAAGTCCGAGAGCCTCGGCGATCTCAAGGCCAGGCTCACACTCGACTGGGACAAGCTGCTGCTGCAAGAAGCGCAGCTCATCAAGCGCGCCGGGGACAGCGGCGGGTCTCTTCAGGGAGGCGGAACGTATGACCTCTCTTCAAGAGAGGTTGTCACGCACTTCCGCGCAGATGCTTTCCCCATCGAAGGCCGCTTCTTCTCGCCAAGCTTCCGACACCCTGCAAAGGTGACTGGCGTTGGGGAGTTCCGTGGTCCGCTCGAGAGTTTGACAGGCACTGCAACTGTAACCTTGCGTGATGAGCGTGGCGCGGAAGTGCAGGCAACGATGCGCGCCGCCGATGGCATCGCAACGGCTGCACTCAACTCCACCAACCTGGAGATCGCTGTGCCTGGTGGAAAAGCCAGCGGTGTGCTGACGGTGCAGGCGAACGGTCGGCTGGACGCATTCGCAGCGTCGGCGATCATCGAGCACTTTACGTTCCAGTCACCGCAGACCGTAGTGACAGCAGATGAACCGGTTCGGCTGTCTTGGCAGAACCAGGGTTTGAATGTAGATCACGCAACATTCCACGATGGCGACGGCACGCTTGACGTTCAAGGGCGGCTTACATTGGAGGCATCTTCGAACCGCTTAGCCATAGCGGGTACCGCACCTGTCACTCTGGCGAACGCGTTTTACCCAGAGCTCACACGCTTCCGTCCCGAAGGAAAACTGCACGTCGATGGTAAGGTCAGCGGCTCTCTCTTGAAGCCGCAGGTCGCAGGGGATGTTCATCTGAGTGAGGGATCACTTCAGATCCCGGAGACAGAAGAACCGTTCCGCGACATCGAGGGCACGGTCTCGCTCAAGGGAGAAGGCCTGGAGTTGAAGGGCCTCTCAGCGAAGCTTGGTACCGGTGAGCTTTCAGCGACCGGGCACGCCGATACCTTGAAGGGGCCGTTTAAGTCAGAACTGAAGGTCGACAGCGTCGACCCTACGTTGCTCTTCCGCAGCCGACTGCCGCAGTTGACCGCGAAGGTCTCAGGTATCGCCACTCTCAGCAGCAGGACTTCGTCGTTGGACGATCTTGAGGGTACGGCGCGATTGAGCAACCTGGAAGTGAAGTCATCGGCAGGCAGCGCCGCGCAGGAACGGCCCATCTCTGCTTCGCTGAGGCGCGGCATCCTCCATCTGGAAGAGAGTTCTTTGGTGAGCAGGTACGGCCGCGTACGAACGGCTGGCACCATTGATCTGCATGGACAACGCGCGCTGAATGCATCGCTCGATGGCGTGATCGACACGTCTTTTCTGAACCTGGATCCGAACCTGCACCTGTCCGGCCCTTTGACCGCGAACATGACTGTTGGCGGGACGGCAGATGCTCCAGACATCCGTGGTGTCGCAGAGTTGCGTGGCGGTGCGTTTAGTCTTCTCAGTCCAGTGCGCCTGAATGCAGATCGGCTTCATGTGCATGCGGCGCTGGAAGGCTCGTCGATGAGGCTGGACCGCATGAGCATGGATCTGAACGGGGGCAGCGTCAACGGCTCCGGATCGTTTGTCTTTGGCGATAAGAGCGGCAAACTGGATCTCACCGGAGAAGATGTCTTCCTCAACTATCCTGCGGGTCTTACTTCGGCCAGTGACTTCGATCTTCATCTCACTCTTAGTGAACGGTCGTCTGCACTGACAGGGAAGATCACTGTCAACGACAGCGCCTATCGCGAAGCACTCGATATCACTCTGCTGTCGCGCTCCACAGCGACAGCAGATGTGAGCAACACCTCCAGCGCCTTTGCCAGCAAACTACATCTGGATATTGCCCTTGAGACGGATCAACCGCTGGCCATCGATAACAACCTTGGGCGACTCAACGCAGATGCCAATTTTCGTCTGCAGGGAACGCTTCTGCAGCCAGGTATTACTGGTGGCCTGCAGCTTGAGGATGGCGGTCAGATCAACTTTGCCGGCAGGAACTTCCGCATCGATCAGGGACGTGTCGACTTCACCTCGGCGAACCGCATTGCACCGAGGTTCAACCTGCAGGCTGAGAGCACCATCGGCAACTATCTCGTCACGCTTAAGCTGAACGGGGACGAGATGAACCTGGACACGAGCTTCCAGTCCGAGCCAGCCCTCTCGCAGGATCAGGTACTCGCGTTGCTGTTCACGGGAAGTCCAGACAACGGAAACAATAGCAGCTTCTATGCGCAGAGCCAGCTTGTGTCTCTGTTGGGAAGTACTGTGGGCGGTGGCCTCTTAACGTCTGTTCGCAACACACTGCGGCTGAACGAATTCCGCATCGATCCACAGCTTATCGCAGCGGATCAGAATCCTACCGCACGACTGACCGTGGGCGAAGCATTTACGCCCTCGTTCCGCATGACATACTCCACGGATTTGACGAACGCTCAGGACCAGGTATGGACCGCCGAGTACGACTGGCGGAAGCGCTTCCTTGCGCGCTTCTATCGCGATTCCGACCAGAGCAATCGAGCAGAGATTCGGCAGAAGTTTCGGTTTGGCGGTGGACCGCTCACGGCCCATCGGAAACTCGTCGTGCGCAAAATCGTCATCGAAGGCGATCCGATCTTCGAGCAAAGTGTGATCCGCAAGAGCCTCCATCTGAAGGTCGGAAAGAAATACGACACCTTCCGCTCTCAGCAGGATGTCGCTCGCTTGCGGAAGTTCTACGTAGCCCACGGCTATGCAGAAGTTCGAATCCACTCGCACCGCATAGTGCAAGATGATGGTGTCTCCCTTAGCTACGATATCGAGGCTGGGCCGTTGGTTGCGTTCCGCTACGAGAGCAAGCTGGATTCCCGTACGCGCAAGGCAGTCCTCTCGATGTGGCAGGAAGGGCTTACGGACGAACAGAGGACTTCAGCCGTGGAACAGCTTCTTAAAGACAGGATGAAGGCAAAGCGGTACCCATCGGCGGAGAGTAACGTCTCCATTCATGAGGCTCAGGGAAGGAAGTTTGTGTTGATCGACATACGGCTTGGCGATCGATACCAGCATCCGGAATTAGAGATCCAGGGAGTCGGAAAGGGAGAGCAAGCGAAGCTGCGTGCAATCGCTCGGCGCAACAACACAGACATACAGGCAGAGCTTCACCCGGAGGTACTTACCGGCAAGCTGGCAACACAGTTCCATACGGATGGTTATCTCGCTGCAACAGTCGATACGACAGTGCAGCGTGCTGCACCCGTGACGGGCAGCCTGCATGTGACAACGAAGCCAGGACCAAAGTTCGTGGTTGGGGCCGTCAGCTTTGAAGGCAATACGAAGCTGACAGCGCAGACACTTCGTTCCGCTCTCTATATTGAAGTTGGTGACACTTATCACGAGGACCTCGCGCAAGTCGTGGCGACGCGTGTGCAACAGCGCTACTGGGATGCTGGCTACCGCGATGCGCGGGTTGATTGCACCATGCAGAGAGACGATGCCGCGGGGAAGGTTAACCTCGCCGTTGCCGTCTCTGAAGGTCCGGAGTTCACGCTGCGCTCTATATCGGTTTTAGGTTTGAGTGGAACGAGCGAAGCATTCCTCAAACGAAGACTCAACCTTCAACTTCATGAGCCGCTCCTTGGCACTGCTGTGTCTCAGTCCCGGCGGAACCTGCTGGATTCAGGTGCGTACAACCTGGTTGACTTCACCTTCAAGCCCACAGTGCAATCTCCAGCAGACCCGGCCCGCCAGCCTTCCGACCTGCTCGTGACGGTTCGCGAGCCTAAGCCGTATCGCATGGACTATGGTGCTACGTATGACACAGACCGGGGCTTCGGCGGCATCGCGGACGTGTCGATCGCTAATAAGCTGGGGGAGGCGAGAACGCTCGGATTCAGGGTCACTGCGGACTCGCAAGCCCAGGATTATCGCCTGTATTTTTCACAGCCGTTCCTGGGAAGAAAGCGCATCATCTCAACGGCGTCGTTGTTTGCGCAGCATCAACAGGTCAGTATCTTTGATGGTTATGATCAGGGGCTTTCGCTCCAGCACGATCTGCGCTTTGGAAAGTACTGGAACACCACCTACGGCTATCAGTTCGAGCACGCCACTGTGGATGTGAAGGGCTACGGAGAACTGTTCAATGAGACGACGTCAGACATTGTTGGAACCATCTCACGGGACAGCCGTGATAAGCCGCTTGATGCAGCCAAGGGGACGTTCTTCTCGGCCGCTGCCGAGTATGGCCCACATCAGCTTGGCGGCAGCATTGGCTACTTCCGCGTTTACGCACAGGCATCTGCGTATGTCGGTCTTCTGTACCCACGTCCGCTGCCATTCGAAGAGACACGGCGTCGCTCTCGCCTGGAGTTTGCCACAAATGCTCGCGCGGGTGTAGTGAACAACATCGGTGATGCACTTCTGATCCCGACCGACCTGTTCTTTGCAGGCGGAGGTACAAGCATTCGCGGCTTCTCACAAAATTCAGTCGGTCCAACCGACAGCTCCGGAAGCGCTGTCGGCGGCAAGGTCACACTGATCTTTAACAACGAGCTGCGCTTTCCGCTCTACAAGTTCCTGGACGGTGTGGCATTCGTTGACAACGGCAACGTTTGGAAGCAGCCGGACGATGTTCGGTTCACGGACCTCAGAACCGGAGCGGGAGCAGGTCTGCGCGTGAGAAATCCGTTTGTGCTCATTCGGCTCGACTACGGACTCAAGGTCAATCGCCGGTCGGACGAGAGCCGTGGCGCTTTCTTCTTCTCCATCGGACAGACGTTCTAGCAGCACGCCGCCCAGCGAACACTGATCCTCAACGCATGCCGGCTAAAAGATGAACGACACGCCCATCGTCGCGCGCTGCTGACGCATTGGTCCGTCCATGATGGGACCGACGACAGTCAGGCCGTAGCCCGGCAGATCGCTTGCATCGAAGATATCGTCCTTTGACTTGGACCAGAAGTCAGGCTGCGCCGTCAGGGTCTCCTTATAATCGGCGCGCAGAAGGATGCGCCGCGACGCCCGGTATTTGATGCCTCCACCGTACTGCAGGCCAACCTGGAACAGGCCGCCGCCTTCGAGCGGTGGTGTTGAACCAAATTCGTAGGCTGCGGTGATAGCCCCCACTGTGCTCAATCCCAATCGGAACCACGGCGAAGCCTTGGTGATGGGCGCTTCTGTGAGGTGCATCAACCGCAGGGATGGCCCAAGAGAAACATAGGGGCGCCACCGGGACTCGCGTCGCCTAAAGTGGTATTGCAGGTTATAGGCGACTTCTGTTGACGCCAAAGTCGCCTCATCAAACTGGAAGTCTGCCGCTGTGGCAGGATCGGTGTCTGGACCGGCCGTTAAATCCAGGTCGGCGAAGCCCAGCGTGAAGCCCGTACGGTTGTAGTCAAAGGAAATTTCGTGTGAAAAATGCTCGTGTGTGTTCAGCGTGACAGAACCACCGAGATCGAACCCATTGTGATGTTCGTTTCCTAACGCCAACAGGTATGGTGGTCCGGTCCCCGGGTCGGTGGGGAGCAAGAGATAGCCAATGGCACCGCCGTTGCCGCTTGCATACCCTGCGAAACCGCCATGGAATCCGATCTCCACGGAGTACGGCGGCAATGTCTTGAGCACTGTCGGCTTCTTAATGTTCAATTTTTCTGCTGCTGCCAATTCGGGAACGTCATGCTTCTGTAACTCGGGCTTAACGCCTGTAGTAGTTTCGACTTGACCAACCTCATACCGATGAATGTCAATCTCGGATGATCTTTCCAGCGGCTGTTCTGGCGGCTTCGGGTGCTTTAAGCCCATGGCTGTCTTAATGCCACCATAAGCCGTGACTACCAGGTTGTACCACAGTACGGTGTTGCGCAGGGTGAGCGTCGCTTGCCGCGTGCCCTTGACCAGCGCGTTGTCTCTAACGGGGACGGCTGCGGTCTGATCAACGGGCGGCACGTTCGCTGGCGACATGCATTCGTTGATGCGCACCACCGCCATCCGATCGTCCGTGACGATCTCTTCGCCTGTGCCGTTCTTCTGTTTTTTTGGCAACCATGGTCGAGCCACCAGGTTCATCCCCGTAACGCAACCTGTCAGCAAAAGGTCGTTCACCACCTTCGTGCGTTCGTGATCGATGTTGTGATCGATCTGGTGGATGAACGTTTTCTGTGCCGCAGAGAAGCCGATGCCAATGTCTTGCGTCGAGGATGACAACCACACGCGTTGTCCTTGCCACAGGTCGCGCGTGGCAAACACGCGAAGATGGTGACGCTTGGAGAAAGTATCCAGGGTCTTCGCCAGCGAGAAGGCAGGCTTCTGCCCTTCAAGCAAAAGAGTAGACATCGGCGCGGTCCGATACGCTTGCTCCTCGGACAGGGATCGGACCGTCCGGTAGGTCGAGGAAGCATCCAGACTATCCACATGCAACCATCCGGCCGCTGCGAACGCTCGCAGGATAGCCTTCTCGTCCCCGACAAGCATAAGGTTCGTCATGTCGGAAGGGACATGCTTTGAGTCTGTGACTGTGCGGAACGGCTGTCTCCGGACCAGTCCAGCGAGTACCTGCTCGGAGTCTTGATCCTCCGCGAGGACAGGAGTTTCGGGCTGAGAAGCGCCATCACTGAGCGCGATCGGTCTGGTCGTCAGCAAGATTAGTTCTGTGTCCGCTGGAAGAGAGATCTCTGGGTCAGAGAAACGCAATAAAGATGCCGAAGAAGCTGTGGAGAAGATTAGAGCGATGGGATTGCTGAAGGCAAGCGTTCCCACAGCTCCTGCTGCCTTGTGGCTTAGAGTAGAGGTCGAACGTACACCTGCGATGCGACTGTGTTTGTCGACGATCTCACGGGAGTTTTGGACCTGTGCCACTCGCGCCGCAAGCGGGATTGTGGTTCCATCTGCAAGAACGACCCGCTCCATCTCAAGTCCGAGAGACGAAGTCTCATGCCTCACTCCCAGACGCACCCTATGAATGTGCA
Source organism: Terriglobus sp. (assembly GCA_023265355.1). GTDB lineage: Bacteria > Acidobacteriota > Terriglobia > Terriglobales > Acidobacteriaceae > Terriglobus. The sequence goes on along the minus strand of JAHFTZ010000007.1, from coordinate 9,331 downwards.
CCACCCGGCCTTCCACCTGGCTCCCCAGAGGCAGGACGACCTCGTTGCGGACTAACACGGGTGCTGCAAGGATCGCATGCACCAGATCGCCTTTCCGCGAGGCCTGCGTCGAAATGCGTTCCGTCAAGCGGATCTCGATGGGCGTCTCAGCAGGGATGACAGTCTGGGCTCGCATGGACAAGGTGAACCCGAGGGCAAGTACGCTCGAGAGCAATCTGCGAATCTGAGGCGTTTGGGTCATCAATCGCGCTCCCTGCAAAGGTAAAGAATTCGACGAGAGTTTCAGGACGACAGAGCAGTAACTCCAGGAAGATGAAACATCCTCTGTTCACAGTGGTGCTATTACAGATGCATTCATGCCAAGGCAATGCTCTCTTGGCCACAAAGAAGGGTGTTCTCTACCTGGCCTGCTGCGACGCCTTCAATGCAACAATCAAACTCAAACGGAGGATCTCATTAAGGAAATGGATTTGGCTCGTTTGTATATTACCTTTAGGCAAATCGGGAAAGATATCTCAAAGATCCCAACGATCCTCGTGGTACCTCACCGCCATCTTGAGTGCCAGACTTCAAGAGGGCGACAGCTCGTTAGGATCAGCAAGCGATAACTCAGTCGTTATCCCGCATGCTCAGCACATCTCCTCAATCTGCATCGAGCCGGGGGAGTTGTTACTTTGGTTGAGCATAACTTACCGGTTGTTCGAGGGAGTAAGTCGATTAATACTGGGGATCAACTGTATAGCGGATCAGAGAATGATCGGCAATTTATCTCTACAGGTTCCTTTTCTCTACTGATATACGAACGTGCGTGCGCGGAGCAGCAGGCCCGCTTGACGATTCGTGATGCTCATTCCCCAGATGTGATGCAGATTGACCCACGTCGCTGGTATCCCGATGCTTCTAAGTGGAGAATTGAAAGCCATGTGGATACGTGCAACATCGCAAGAAACAATCCAAAATTGCTACAACCACTGGTACTTCATTCCACACTCCGAAGATCGGATATGCCGAGTTCGTTGTAGATGGAACGAAATACAAGCCGACTCATGTGGGCGTGGAAGATGGCAAACTGTTTTTCATCTTTCTGGATGCAACAAGGAACACGGACACCGACGGAGGTGGGCGCTTCCTCCTCGTCGATATACCCAAGGATGGTGTGAAACAACCTGGGCCACTCCTTCTGGATTTCAATGAAGCTACCAATCCATATTGCGAATACTCAATCTTTACAAGCTGTCCGATGGCAACCACGAGAATATTTTGTCTTTTGCGATTAGGGCAGGCGAAAAAGGATATACGTTCTAACGCTCTTTCTGGTAGATGCTTTTGATCGGTCTAGGCCCGTGGATGAACCTGCGAGGATCGTTCTTCCTCCAGAGCGGTCGTGATTGTTGGCATCATTCGTTTTGTCGTCGCAGGAGCAGCTTGTCTTTGTTGTTGCCACCGTTCATCCTGTTCCTTCCACGTCGCTGCCATGGCCCGAACCTTCTCTGGATGAAGCTTTGCCAGATCCTTTGCCTCGCAGCGATCCTTCCCCAGATCATAGAGCTCCCACGGACCATCCGAGCCCTTGGCTACGATCTTCCAATTGGCCATACGTAATGCGCGATTGTTACTGTGGTTGAAGTAGAGCGATGCTCTGGGGGAAGGCGCCGCAGTTTTGATCGCGGCTGCGAGACTTTTTTCCCGGGAGGTTTTTCTGATTCGAAGAATGAACTATCTCCGCGCCGGTTAACTCCAACACGGTGGGTAGTAGGTGGATGAAGTGGCAGGGGTCGGTGCGCAGCTTTTTTTTGTGGTGAATACCATTAGGCCAGCTCACCACCATGGGAGAAGCGATTCCACCTTCATGCACATACGATTTGTGCAGACGAAAGGGTGTGTCGGCTGCGGTCGCCCAGCCTGGCCCGATGCTCAGGAAGCTCTTCGCGGATCCGGACGGTGCGGCGCGATCATGCCCATCTCCGCGGATGATCTCTTCTGCACTGGCACCGTTGTCCGAGAGGAAGAAGATCACCGTGTCGTCAAAGACATTCATGGATTTCAGTTGAAGTATGACCTTACCGGTCTCGGTGTCCATGCGCGTAATCATCGCGGCGTGGATCGCCATCTTGGTGCGGTGAAGCTCTTGTTGTTCTTTCGTCAGGCTGCTCCAGGGCGTGGCACGACCCACTTCGCCCGGCCCGATTCGCTTTTGCAACTCCGTTACGGAAAGGTTCCAGGGCGGATACACGGCAGGCTCCATGGCAGAGAGTTGGCAGTTGATCAGACCCATCTCGGTCATGCGCTTGTGGCGTCGCTCCCGCATCGCATCCCATCCGTCGCCGAAGTGCCCGGCATAGTGATCGATATCTGCCTGTGGTGCTTGTAAAGGAAAGTGCGGCGCGTGGAATGCGAGGAATAGGAAGAAGGGACTGGCGCGGTGCTCACGCTCGTGCTCTTTTAGAAAATCCACTGCGTAGTCGGCGATTGCCGTGGTCGAGTAGTAGTCGGGACCGGGGCGGGGAAGGTCGACCTCATCGAGCTGGTGGTTCTGCTGTGTGAAGAAACGACTCTCGTCCAGCATGGTGTACGTGCGATCGAAGCCGACGCCGCCAGCGAGTGGAGCCACACGGAAGTGCCACTTGCCGGAGTGGTACGAGCGATAACCAAGCGGTTTCAGATGCTCTGGGATAAAGCTCGTGTAGTCGGGAATCTTCCCCGAAGTCATCACATCGGCCGCAGTCTGCTGCGCGTACATGCCGGTGAGCAGGCAGTTCCGCGAAGGTCCGCAACGAGCAGTGGAGTACATAGAGTTGAAGCGAACTCCATTCTTCGCGAGCGAATCGATGACAGGCGTATCGATTTCCCCACCGAAGCAGCCCAGATCGGAGTAACCCATATCGTCCGCGAGTACGAAGACAAAGTTCGGCTTCCGCGGAATAGGTGCTGAACGCGCTGTCAGACTCGCGCTTGTGGCGGTTGCCGCCGCAGCCAGCGCGGCATTCTTTACAAAGATGCGACGGTTCATCGGAGGCCTCAGACAAGGGGATTCGCTACAGACAAGTGTATGCACGAACGGCCGTCGCGAACGCCCAAGATTCTCAAAAGGAGGCCTGAAAACGCATCTCGGCTGATTTTCCCGCATCAAAAGAATCCTTTCATCAGGATAAACATCTATGTTGGTGTGGGCAGGAAAAGGCACGAGATGGCAAAGCAGGAAACTACCGCAGAACAAAGCACACGGAAGGCGAGAAGGCACCCCAAACCGGAACAGGTCTGGATTGCACTAGCGCACTGCTATCGGCGGATGAGTTCGCTGATTGAGCAGAGCTTTGCCGAGAGTGGTCTGAGCTTGACGGATTTCATGATGCTGGAAGCGATTCTGCACAAAGGACCCATGACGATTACGGAGATTCAGGCAAGCGCTTTACTAGCAACCGGATCGATGACGGCTGCCGTGGATCGTCTTGAATCCAAGGGCCTGATCGCCCGGACGTTCAGTAAAAGCGATCGCCGCGCCCGGGTACTGGAGCTAACAGAGGAAGGCAGAGACGTAATTCTTCCTGCTTTTGAAAAGCACAGCGCGAATCTGAAGCTTTGGATGAGTGCGCTTTCCGTCGATGAGCGTGCCCAGACCTTCGGCAATCTTCGAAGGCTTGAAAAGCAGATGAAGGCAGTCGAGACAAACGCGCCGCAGTAACTGGCGATACAGACATTGCTCGCAGCGCACATCTGCCTCCTGGCGAAGAAGATCGCTTTATCCTGGCGGCCCGAACATTATCGCAGCACACTCTAAAGGAGAGAATCATGAAAACCCCTATCGTAGGTCTTCACCACGTCACAGCGATCGCGTCCGATCCTCAGCGCAACCTGGACTTCTATACGCAGGTTGTGGGGCTCCGCTTCGTCAAGAAGACAGTCAACTTCGACGATCCGGGAACTTATCATTTCTACTTCGGCGACGACACCGGAACGCCAGGCACGATCCTTACCTTTTTCCCCTGGCCAGGAGCGCAGAAGGGACGTCGTGGTGCGGGAGAGACGATTGCCACTGCCTTCTCCATCCCTGTCGGTTCTCTGCCTTACTGGCGGGAGCGTCTGCTGAGCAAGGGCGTTGTGACTGAGGAGAACGTCTACTTCAGCGGCACGCACCTGAGCTTCAGCGATCCTGATGGCATGGAGCTTGAACTGGTGGAGCATACCGAAGCACAGGCCGTGGCTGCACCGCGCTACTCCGATGTGCCCGCGCAGTATGCGATCCAAGGCTTCTTCGGAACAACGTTGCTGGAGCTAAGCCTTGCACGCACGGAGGCGCTGCTGGGCATGATGGGCTATCGCAAACTCGGAGAAGAAGGAGATCGCTCGCGCTGCGCCCCGGATGGGGATGCACGCGGTCGCATTCTGGACATCGTCGTAGATAAGGACGCGCAGCCGGGACGCATGGGAGCGGGTACGGTGCATCACATCGCCTTCCGCGCAAGTGATGACTCCTCGCAGTTGGATTGGAAACAGGAACTGGGACGGAATGTCAGCGTGACGCCCGTGCAGGACAGGACCTACTTCCACTCCATCTACTTCCGCGAACCGGGCGGCGTTCTCTTCGAGATCGCCACAGACGCTCCGGGCTTCCTGATCGACGAGCCCATCGAGTCCTTGGGCGAAGCTCTGCGCATCCCGGAGTGGTTCGAACCTCAGCGCAAGGTGATCGAGGCCCGCGTGCAGCCGATCACGCTGCATAAAGCAGAGAAGACCATCGCAAACGAAAGTGAGGTAACACTGTGAACGTACAGGATCCACACGGAACACAACCCATCGTAGCCGTGGGCACAGCGCTCGCGGATGCGGCAGGGGTCCTCATCCTGTTGCATGGACGAGGAGCGTCGGCAGAGGACATCCTTGGGCTGGGGCAGGAGATCGCCCCGGCAGGATGGGCACTGTTGGCTCCCTCGGCAGCGGGACATACATGGTATCCCTACTCCTTTCTTGCGTCTCGGGAGCAGAATGAACCGTATCTGACGTCGGCACTACAAAAGGTTCAGGCGACTCTCGAGATGGCGTTGCAAGCGGGCGTGCCTGCAGAAAAGATTGCGATCGCGGGCTTCTCCCAGGGAGCGTGCCTCTCCACGGAGTTTGTCGGACGCAATCCACGAAAATACGGAGCACTTCTGGCTTTCACGGGTGGCTTGATCGGACCGCAAGACAAGCCGCTCACGCTCACGGGAGACCTCGCCGGTACGCCGGTTCTTCTAAGTTCAGGCGACCCTGACCCACACGTTCCCTGGGCGCGTGTGCAGGAGTCAGCCGATCTGCTGCAGAAGATCGGTGGAAACGTCACGCTCCGGCGTTACCCTGGCAGGCCACACACGATAGGGCCTGAAGAAGTACGCATCGCGCGCGAGATGCTTCCTGCGCTTTAATCCTCTCAACGTAAAGCAATGAGAACGCTTGAGCTTATCTCGCTTCAGTAACTCATAAGGCCGTGTGCAAGCTCCAGAAGCTTTGTACACGGCCTTATGCGTTTGCTTTCATAGTCGCCTGTGTTTCTCGATGAACCGAGTAGCGAAATCGACCTTCACTGCAGGAAGTTGATGATCCTCATCTTTGACGCGGATTTCCTGAAGAGAAAGAATAGCTTGTCGCCGGAGATGGGAATTTAATCCCAAATCGGAAAATATAATTTGTAAAAAACATCACTGAACACCTAACCCCCTCAGACGACTCGTGTCCAATGGATATCGTTACGAAGCAATTTGCAGAAGGTGGTTGTCCTGAACCGTCACAGATTAACTGTCTTTCTTTGTGCCTTGTTGTTTGCCTGGCTGCCTGAGCGCCTTTGGCCGGAGGCGCTCACTCCTCCGGTGTCCAATGCGATCTCTGGAAATGTCGTAGACCCCTCCACGGCGCGGGTTGCAGGAGCTCTCATTCTTCTCACAGGCGATGCGACGAAGGAAGTGACTACGGATGCGTCGGGCCACTTCAGCTTCAGCGTTTCTCCGGGGAAATACCACCTCGTGATTGGAGCAATGGGTTTTCAAACTGTCGAACTGGATGAGTTGGTCAGCGATAAGCCTCTGCCTTCGCTCACCGTCCCGCTGCCGATCGCGACCGAGAGTGAAGTTGTCTCCGTTAACGCGGGTGAGGCACCCAGCACCAGTGCCGACTCCAATGCCACCGCGCTCGTCTTTAAGAAAGAGCAGCTGGCCATGCTCTCGGACAACGACGCCACTCTCCAGCAGCAGCTTCTCGCGCTCGCAGGTGGAGACGGGGAGCATCCGCCGCAGGTCTACATCGATGGTTTTACGGGCGGAAGATTTCCACCGAAGAGCTCCATCCGCGAAGTCCGCATCAATCAAAATCCTTACTCGGCACAGTACGACGATCTGGGCTTTGGACGCGTGGAAGTCTTTACCAAACCCGGAAGCGACAAGTGGCACGGCACGTTCCAGACGCAGGGGAACGATCGCTCCTTCAACTCGCGCAATCCCTTTGCCGGTGTGCAGCCTGAGTACCACACGCTCTATCTTGACGGAAACGTCGGCGGACCCCTGAATAAAAAGACATCGCTCTTCCTCAGCGGTACGTACAACGATCTGCAGAACAACACCGTCGTCAACGCCTTCACGCTCGACAGCAATCTGGCACAGACGTCGTTCTCACAGGCCGTACCCGATCCGCAGACCAACAAGACCTTCTCCGCTCGTCTTGATCGCCAGCTTACGACGAACAACACCTTTCTTGCACGCTATGAGTACAACCAGGTGCTCGCCACCAACGGAGGCGTCGGTCAGCTCGTCCTGGCCAGTCAGGGCTATAACAACTCCACGACCACCCAGACTCTCCAGGTTGGAGATACGCAGGTCATCGGCGCGCATTTGATCAGCGAAACGCGCTTCCAATATATCCGCACACGCCTCCAGCAGACCGCCATCAGCAATGCGGCGTCCGTTGTCGTGCAGGGTGCTTTCTCCGGTGGTGGATCTCCTACGCAAGGTCAGCAGGACAATCAGGACCGATACGAGTTCCAGCAGTACGTCTCCTGGACGCATGGGAGACATTTCCTGCGGGCTGGGGCACGCTACCGCCTGCTGCGCGAAGCGAACGTATCGTCGGCCAACTATAACGGCCAGTTCACCTTCCCCGACCTGGACACCTACCAGAAGACTCTGCAGGGAATCGCCAATGGTCTAACCCCGGCGCAGATCCGCGCCAACGGTGGCGGCGCCAGCCAGTTCAGTCTCACTGCGGGACAGCCCGCCGCCACCATCCTAACCGGGAACGTCGGCCTCTATGCCGAAGACGAGTGGCAGCTTCGCAAGAACTTCACCGTCGACCTCGGCTTCCGTTTCGAGTCCCAGTCTGCCATACGGGATCACGTCGATCCTGCTCCGCGCATTGGCTTTGCATGGGCAGTTCACCAGGGCGACAAACATCCTGCGTGGATGACGATCCGCGGAGGCTACGGCGTCTTTTACGACCGTTTCGCACCCACCAATCTGCTTACCGCCGTCCGTCAAAACGGCATCAGCCAGACCTCGTACTTCGTGCAGTCGCCGGACTTCTACCCCACCATCCCCGCGCCCTCTTCGCTCGCAGGCGTGCCTCCTACCATCTATCGCCTGGCGCCAAATCTACGCGTGCCGTACACCCTAATCGCGGGCATCTCGGCGGAACGTAACTTCGGCAAGATCGGTACCGTCTCTGCCATGTACCTCAATGTTCATGGCGTCCACGAGAACCTCTCCAAGAACATCAATGCGCCCCTGCCCGGCACCTACAATCCCGCCGTCCCCACCAGCGGCGTGCGTCCCCTGGGAGGCTCGCAGAACATCTACCAGTTCTCCACGGATGGTGTCAGCCGCGGCAATCTGTTCATCGCGCGCGCACAGCTCAATCCCGCCAAATGGGTGAACGTCTGGGCGTTCTATCTTAACCAGCACGCGAACTCCGACTTCGGTGTAGGTTCAACCTTTGTCTCTAACTCCTACAACGTCGGCGCAGACTACTCCCGTGCTCCGTGGAACGTAACCAACCGCTTCTTCAGTGGGGCGTCTTTCCTGCTCCCCCGCGGCTTTTCCATCGAATCCTTCCTGATCGCGCGCGGAGGCCGTAACTTCAACATCACCACGGGCGCAGACAATAACGGCGATACCATCTATAACGACCGTCCCGCCTTCGCCACTGATCTCACACGCCCCTCGGTCGTCAGAACCGCTCTCGGGAACTTCGACACCGACCCTCTGCCCTCGCAGACCATCGTTCCCAGAAACTATGGGAACGGTCCCAGCTACATCTCGCTGCAGCTCTCGGTCTCCAAGGGATTCAAATTCGGGCCCAGGCCTCCGGCTCCGCCGCCCGACCCGGCCGCCAAGCCCGGAAGTCCACCGCCGGGCAAACCCGATCCACCCTTCGAGTTCGGTTTCTCTGCGGAGGGTCAGAACATCTTCAACCGCGTCAACGCAGGCGTTCCCATCGGCATCGTTACCTCGGATCTTTTTGGGAAATCCAATTCGCTGGAAGGCGGCTTCTTCGACAACTCCGCCGCCAACCGCACGATCAACCTTCGCACCTACTTCCGCTTCTAGGCGTTATTTCCCGGACCACGCGAACGTCGTCGGAACCGACGGCACGGCGCTGGCATCGCCCAGCATCTCCCACCGTTGCAGGCTGAAAGGCAAATTGCCGTTCTCCCAGACGAAGTCATGAAACTTCTGCAGGCTGAAGGCCGCGCCCTCCTTCTCTCTTGCATCGCTCATCAGGTGCAGGATGTCGGTCTTGCCGATCTGATAGGTGATCGCCTGCCCCGGCGTGGAAGCGAACATCGCGGCTTCGCTGCGCGCCGTTCCAGCATCCATCGGTACGGTCTTCTGTAGATAGGTGGCCGCCTGTTCGAGCGTGAACTCGCCCAGCGCAAGCTTCACATCTACAACGACCCGAAGAGCGCGGAGACGCATCATGCTATAGATGGCTTCCTTGGTCTTTGGCTGGCCATCGAAGAGACCGCCGATCATCATCATCTCTTCGGCATAAAAGCCGATGCCCTCGTTCGACTCAGAATCGTAGTAGTGCCGCCGTACCGGATCGGCGTGATGCCAGCTCCAGGCCATCTGGTAGAAGTGCCCCGGCACGCCCTCGTGAATGGAAAGTGGCCGCGTATCGCGTGCCGTGATCGATCCAAAGAACCCCATCTCCGGCTTCGGCTTGCCCTTATAGCTGACGCTCTCCTGATCCAGCCGGTCCGGGCTGGTCAGGTCGTCGCTCACTCCAAGAAAGGAGAGCGCGGCTATGTAGGGCGGCGTCTCCACATAGTGATAGTGCTTGAGCGAAGGAGGCTCGCTTAGGATGCTGTGGC
>JAHFTZ010000243.1 GCA_023265355.1 Terriglobus sp. | reverse complement strand
GTCTACGAACTATGGCTAACTCCATCCTCCACACCCTGCGTTCTCTCGCCACCGCGACCGCTCTCGCCGCAGGCCTGATCGCCAGCCCGTTTCTGCAGAGCCAGAACGCCCCGGCGGACCGCTCCAAGGCACTCAACGCGCTTTTTGCCGAGTATTGGGAAGACGTTCTGCTCCACTCGCCCGAAACCGCGACCTACCTCGGTGATAAGCGTTACAACGATCGCTGGAGCGACATGTCCGCCGCCGGATTCTCTAACCAGCTCCAACGCGAACGTGTCTTTATCGAGCGTCTCGGAGCGATCGACACCACTGGCCTCAGTGACCAGGACAAGCTCTCCTCGGAACTCCTGCTCCGCGCGCTCATCGACGATCAGGAGCCTGCCCGCTTCAAGGAGTGGGAGATGCCCGTCAACCAGTTCAACGGCTTCCATACCCAGGTGCCGCAGCTCGCAGCAGCCACGGCCTTCGACACCGTGAAGGACTACGACGACTACATCAAGCGTCTCTCCACGGTCGACAAGCCCTTTTCGCAGATCATGATCGACATGGAAGCCGGCATGAACGACGGGCGCATGCCTCCCAAGTTCCTTCTGGAGAAAGTGCTCGTTCAGACGAACGCCCTCATCGCCATCAAGCCGGAAGATTCACCCTTTGCCGCTCCACTCAAGCAGTTCCCCAAGACCATCAGCGCAGCGGACCAGAAGCGCATTCATGACGAGGTGATGCACGCCATCACCTCCGTCCTTCTTCCCAGCTATCAGCACTTCGCGAAGTTCCTCTCTGCTCAATACATCCCAAAGGGCCGCACTGAACCCGGCATCTCGTCCATTCCGGACGGCGACGCCTACTACGCCTTCCGTATCCGGCAGAGCACAACCACCGACAAGACCGCCGACGAGATTCACAACATCGGCCTCGCAGAAGTAAAGCGCGATGAAGCCGCCATGCTGGTCATCGCAAAGAAGATGGGCTTCACCGATCTCAAGACCTTCAATGCAGCGATCAAAACTAATCCTAAGCTGCACCCTACCTCCAGGCAGCAACTTATCGACGCCTACTCCAGCCACATCAACGACATGAAGGCCAAGCTGCCGCAGCTCTTCGGTACGCTGCCCAAGGCCCCGCTCGAGGTGCTTCCCGTCCCCGAGTACATGGAGAAGGAGCAAGCCGCAGCGTACTACCAGCCCGGAACACCGGATGGAAAACGGCCCGGTCGTGTCTATGTCAACACGTACAACTTCGCCAGCCGTGGCCTTGAAGGTGCTGAGGTCGTCTCTTATCACGAAGGCCTGCCTGGGCATCACCTGCAGATCTCCATCGCGCAAGAGCTCACCGGCATCCCCGAGTTCCGTAAGCAGAGCTACTACACCGCTTACACCGAAGGCTGGGGTCTCTACAGCGAACGCCTGGGCAAGGAAGTCGGCTTCTACCAGGATCCCTACAACGACTACGGCCGTCTCGAAGCCGATATCTGGCGTGCCATCCGCCTCGTCGTGGACACCGGCGTTCATTCCAAGCACTGGACGCGCCAGCAGATGGTCGACTTCTTTCACGACCACTCCTCCATCGACGAGACCAACATTCAGTCTGAAACCGATCGCTACATTGCCTGGCCGGCGCAGGCTCTCGGCTATAAGATGGGCCAGCTCAAACTCATCGAACTCCGCGAACGCGCTCAGACTGCGCTCGGCACAAAGTTCGATCTCCGCAAGTTCCACGACCTCGTCCTCGACTCCGGCGCACTTCCGCTCGACGTCCTCGACAAGCGTGTCAACGAGTGGATTGCAACGCAGAAATAGCATCTAGAATCAGCTGGTGCCTTCCACCCTGCTCCTCTACAACCCGAAGGCCGGCGGTGGCGCCGTCCTTCGGCAACTCCCCTCTCTGCTGGCGACGCTGCGCCTGCACTTTCCAGATGTCGAATCCCTGGCCACGACTGGCCCTGCAAGCGCAGGGCCTCAGGTCGCCGAAGCGGCCGAGGCAGGGACGCAGCTCGTTATCGTCTGCGGAGGCGATGGTACCCTCTTCGAAGCCCTGCAGGGAGCCGTCCACAGGGACGTTGCCCTGGCCATTATTCCCTTCGGCACCGGAAACGTCATCGCGCGCGACCTCGGCCTGAGCATGAAGCCGGTGCAAGCGATTGAACAGCTCGCCCAGTTTGAGAAGAGACGCGTTCCAGTCGGCACACTGGCCCGTCCTGGGGATGCATCGCCCACCTACTTCCTCACCGCCACCGGCGCGGGCTTCCACGCGGAGCTGATGTCGCTCCCTAAACCCACGGCAAGCGCTTCGCGTATGCACTACTTCTTCCAGGGCCTCAACCTGATCCGCAGAAACCGGGTCGAGGACTTTGACGTGCGCATCGGTCTACCCGACGGAACCGAGATCGCGCTCGTTGCGTCCGAGCTGCTCATCCTCCGTGCGCGCTCCTTCGGTGGCATTCTCCACCGCTGGCGTCCGGGCAACGCGCTCACACGCAACGACCTGCTTGCGATCCTCACACGGAAGCATAATCGTCTCGGGCTCTTCCTCTTTATCCTGCGCTGCCTTCTCGGGCAGGCGCCCCTCGCTGGCGTCGAAAGCGCGGACAACCTGATCGCCGTCCGCGCCACGGAGATCCTCTGCACGCCCCGCGATTACGCGATCGAAGCAGAGGCCGACGGCGAGCCCTTCGGCATCCTTCCGCTTCACATCTCCACCGTTCCGGAGGCTCTCACCTTCCTGCTTCCAAAGGACTATCCCAGCAACTAGTCCGGTAACGTCTTCATCGTCCGTAGCGCCTTTTGTCATCCCGACCGAAGCGGAGGGACCTGCTTTTCAATCCCCGCCACTACAACCGGGCCAGCACCCTCGCCGAGAGCAACCGGTCCTCAAGATGCCGCTCCAGCGCAGTCACGGCAAACCGCCGCAGATCGACTGCCCTCGCCTTAGGAAAGGGCTCGTGCGCGAGCACGGCAATCGGCTGCTGGAAGATCCTCGCTGCCAGCGTGGAGCTCTCCGCACTCACCTCGACGCTCCCGCTGCCGCGATGGACCATGCACGTCGCCCCATCCCTCGCTGGTGAGTAGAAAAATCCGCTCCCGCGCAGACTCTCGCCACACACCGCACAAGAAGTTAGATCGGGCATCCATCCCAGCAGCCGCGTCACCCAAAGCAGAAAATACGTCACAGGAAGCCAGACCTCGCCCACCTGCATCCGTTCGATCGTCGTCAGGGCCAGCCGGAAGACATCATCCTCCGGAGCCTGCTCCGGCAGAGCACTCTCCAGCACCTCCGCCACAACCGAAAGTGCTGCGGAACGCGCGTAGTCCACCGGCTCGCGAAGCGGGGACCACAGAATCTCAAAGCTGTTCAACCGCACGAGTTCCTGCCGGGGCTTCTCAGCCCAGCTCGCGCGTACGTAGGTCATCGGTTCCAGGGCACCGCCAAAGCGCCGCCGCGACCGCATGGCATGCCGCGCCACACCCTTCACACGCCCCTGGTGCCGCGTAAAGATCGACACCAGCAGGTCCGCCTCCTGGAAGGGCCACGTCCGCAGCACAATGGCTTCATCCTGCCGCTCGCTCATACCCCTCCTTCCTGCTGGATGCAAAACAGAAAGCGCGCAACCTCTGCAGAGGTTGCGCGCTTCCGTGACGAACTTCGAAGGTTAGCGGCCGAAGTGGGCTGCGTTCTTCTCCTGGAACTCCGCCCACTTGTCGGGGAGATCGTCGGCGGCGTAGATCGCAGAAACCGGGCAAACCGGAACGCAGGCGCCGCAGTCGATGCACTCCACGGGATCGATAAAGAGCTGGACCGCCTCTTCGTTACCATCTTCACCCTTCTTGGGGTGGATGCAGTCCACAGGGCAAGCGTCCGCGCAAGCCGTGTCCTTGGTTCCAATGCAGGGTTCTGCGATTACGTATGCCATTTCAAAATCCTCTCAAAACTACATCAAAGAATATCCGTTCGGGAATTCAATTCTATCAGCAGAAAACCCGCGCCAGACGTGCTGATTCTGCTCATAAACTCGGACCGTTGCGGACGGAATTAGACTAGACCGCATCCCGTCGTTCGCGGAACTGCGCTGGCGTTGGGATCGGCGTCAATCCACGGCCAGCGAACATCTCTTCGAAGACGTGCTGCAGCTCTTCCGTAATCAGACCGTTCGTCGCCAGCACCTCGCGCGAGTCCAGCCGGAACTTCGCGCCGTCGAATCGCGTGATCTTTCCACCGGCCTCCGTCACCAGCAGAGCGCCTGCAGCCGTGTCCCAGGGGTTCAGATTGAATTCCCAGAAGCCTTCCAGGCGTCCGCAGGCCACGTAGGCGAGGTCGACCGCTGCTGCTCCCGCACGGCGTACACCGTGCGTCCGGAGCGTGATCTGCTGATAGAAGTGGACGTTGGGGCTTTCGTGCCGTTTCACGCTGGGAAATCCCGTCGCGATCAGCGACTCCTGCATCAGTGCCGTACGGGAGACGTGCATTGGCTCGCCATTCCGTCGCGCGCCCATACCAAGCTCCGCCTGGAAGAGTTCATCTCTTAGCGGCTCATAGATCACAGCGGCAACGATCGCACCATCTTCGTTCTCGGGCAGACCGGAAGGGCGA
>JAHFTZ010000242.1:1708-4591 GCA_023265355.1 Terriglobus sp. | reverse complement strand
CGGCGAACGGAACGCCCTGTTGGAAGACGCCGATAAGGAAACCGGCGATGATGTTGATCGCCATGATGAGGATGGTGGCCAGCGAATCTCTCTGGCTGAAACGTGCTGCGCCGTCCATGGCTCCGCAGAACTCTGCTTCGTGCGCAACACGTTCGCGACGCGCACGCGCCTGCTCTTCGTTGATGACGCCAGCGTTCAGGTCGGCGTCGATCGCCATCTGTTTGCCTGGCATCGCATCCAGCGTGAAGCGCGCCGTGACCTCTGCGGTGCGGACTGCTCCGTGACTGATGACGAGGAACTGGATGGCGATCAACGCCAGGAAGAGAACGAAGCCGACGATGTAGTTGCCGCCGACGACGAACTGGCCGAAGGCTTCGATGACTTTGCCCGCAGCCGATGTGCCTTCGTTGCCATGCAGAAGGATGCGGCGCGTGCTGGCGAGATCCAGCGAGAGCCGCAGCAGGGTTAGCAACAGGAGAAGGCTGGGAAAGACAGAGAACTGTACCGGGCGAAGAACCTGGATCGCCGTCAGCAGAACGAGGATCGAGGCCGCGATGCTGACCGTAAGCAGCAGGTCGAGGATGAAGCTGGGAAGTGGAACCAGCATGACGAAGACCATGGCGACGGCGGAGATGGGAGCAATCCACTCGCCGGTTTTTTTGAAGAACGCTACGATGCTAGGAGGCATTAGGATCTTGGGCCTGTCTGCGTCTGAGACGCTGGGATGGGATCGCCGGAGGCATTGCGCGACCGGCGTTCGGCTTCGTTTTTGAGAACTTCGTCCTGGGCGCGATAGACCAGTACAAGAACTTCTGCGACCGCCTGGTAGAGCGTCGCTGGAATGGTGTCGCCGACCTCGACGCTCTTGTAGAGAGCCTGTGCGAGCGGTCTGTTTTCGACGAGCATGATCCCGTTGTCACGCGCCAGTTGGCGGATCTTCGCGGCGACCAGGTCGCGGCCTTTGGCTACGACAATTGGCGCGGCGGTGTCTTCGGCATAGCGCAGGGCCACGGCGTAGTGGGTCGGATTCGTGATGATGACCGTTGCCGTCGCTGCTGCCTTGAGGTTCTGCTTGCGACGCATCTGATGCTGCAGTTGGCGAATGCGGTTTTTGATCGCCGGGTTTCCGTTGGATTCCTTGGACTCTTCGCGGACTTCCTGCTTGGTCATCTTCATGTCGCCCTTCATCTTCACGAGCGTCAGGACGTAATCGACGCCGGACCATGCGAGCAGGACGAGCCCGGATTTCCATGTGAGTTCGAAGATCATGGTGCCGACGAAGCTGGCGAAGTCGCGCAGGCCAAGGCTCGACGCAAGGACCATCGTCTCCCAGTGGGTTCGCAGAGCGAGGACAGAGATCCAGAGAATCGCGGAGAAGGGAAGCAGGGACTTCAAGAGGTTGCTCAATCCGGCTGGCGAAAAGATCTGGCCCAGCTTGCTGACGGGATTGAAGCGCTCGAACTTCAGCTCCAATGCCTGGGGAGCGAAGTTGATCCCGCCCTGCAGCAGGCCTGTGAAGAGTGAGACGAAGAAGGCCGCCGCGAGAATGGGGACGATCCAGCGCAGCACTTCGACCGTGCTCCAGTAGAGGATCGGCCCGTTCGCGCCGAGGTCGCCGGTAGAGGCCGCGTTGAGTGTGCTGCGAAAGAGGATGCCCCACCGCGTGATCGCGACGGACGTGAGCATCATGAGAACGCCGCCAACGGCCGCAATGGCGAAGACACCCGGAAGCTCGCGGGAACGTGCGATCTGACCCTTTTCGCGGGCTTTTTCCTCGCGCCTGGGTGTCGCTTGTTCGGTCTTGTCTGAATTGGCCATAGAGGTCTACTAGCGTGCGAGGTGAAGCAGGCGATCGGACGTGATCAGGGATTGCAGGAAGAGGCGTTGGAAGAGGTCGGGCCAGTACTTCAGCGCGGCGCTCAGAATGAGAAGTCCAAGAATGCTTTTGACCGCAGGGCCAAGGAGCATGAGGGGAAGTTGCGGAGACGCCTTGCCCATCAGGCCGAAGGCGATGTCCGCCAGAAGCGTGGCCGAAAGTACAGGAGCCGCGATCTGGATACCGATGGCGAAGACGCTTGCTGCCGCATGGAGTACAGCGGCTGTAAATGCAGGTCCGAAGTGAGCCGACTGCGGCGGGAGATAGAGGAAGCTGCGAGCGACCGCCTGCAGGATCCAGAAGTGAACGTCCAGGCGAAGAAAGATGAGCATGGCGATCGTCTGGTGAAAGACGGCGACCACGGTGGAGTCGACCTGCGTCTGCGGATCGAGAATGTTGATGAGCGAGTAGCCGAGTTGAACGCTGAGGACCTGGCCAGCCATCTGGACACCATCGAAGACGATGTTGGTGGCGATGCCGATGACGATGCCGATCGTCAGTTCGCTCAACACGATCATGGGCCACTGGCTGACGTTGATGGTTGGCATGGTGGCAGAGAGCATGGGATACAGAAGGACGGTCAGACCGAGGACCAGGACGGCCTTGACGCGGGGAGGAATGGCTGCGCTGCCGAAGAACGGAGCGAAGAGCATGATTCCCGTAAGTCTGACGCCAATGGTCAGCCCCGTTCCGAACATCTGTACCAGAGAGACAGTCATTACTGGAGAACCGAGTGGAAATCCGTGAGGAGGTTCAAGGTGTAGTGTCCGAGGTGACGCCACATCCATGGCATCAACAAAAAGAGCACGGCTCCCGTAGCCAGCAACCGGGGAACGGCGGAGAGCGTCTGGTCCTGCAGCGAAGTGAGAACCTGCAGAATGTTCACGATCAGACTGATGGCCACAACGACCACGAGAACCGGCGAAGAGAGGATGACGACCTCCTGCAGCATCAAACGAGCGAGCGAGACGACCTGATCGACTCCCATTAGTTGAAACTCCTCATCA
>JAHFTZ010000242.1:0-1698 GCA_023265355.1 Terriglobus sp. | reverse complement strand
TTGAGCGGTGTGGAGATGACGACCGGTGGAAGTTGCATCATGCCGACAGAAGTTGTGATGGAAGCAACAACCATGTCCACGACAAGGAAGGGAAGAAAGAGGACAGCACCGATCTGAAAGCCCGCCTTGAGCTCCGAAAGAATGTAAGCCGGTAGAAGAACGCGGAATGAAACATCGTTCATCGTTCTGGGCCGGGGCTCCTTGGCCATTTCAAGAAAGAGCGCGACATCTTTCTCTCGCACATAGTGAGCCATGAACACGCGAACCGGGATGGCTCCGCGTTCCACGGCCTGCAGAGCCGTGATCTGACCGTTCTGCATGGGTGTAACGGCGGTCTGGAAGATCGTATTGGCAACAGGCTGCATGATGAAGAACGTCATGATGAGTGAGAGACCGATCAACGTCTGGTTGGATGGGGTCGTCTGTAGACCGAGCGCCTGCCGCAGAAAGTGGAAGACGATAAGCAGGCGCGCGAACGGCGTCATGCAGATCACCAGCGAGGGGATCAGCGTCAAAAAGGTGAGCAGGGCGAAGATGGTCCACTGCGGGGAGCCGCCACCGACGCCGGTCAATTTGAGCTCGTTGGGGTTGGACGGGACTGTGCTGAGGCGGAGAGGCCCCGCCTGCAACAGAGTTTCTTTGGACAACTTGAGCTCCGCTGCACGTGTCGCGCGGGAAGCCGCGAACAGCGGGGTAACGCCAAGGAACAGGAACAGGAACAGAAGAAATGCGGTGATAGAGCGCTGCTTCATCGGGCACGCTCGAGCACTTCGCCAAATTGATTCGTGCTGACGCCCTGCGCGTTGGGAACCTGTGAGAGGAACGCTACATTGGCGCCGCCGCCACCGACCAGGAATTGAAGCCCATCGCATTCGATGAGAGAGACGAACCTTTTTTCGCCCAGGCCGACGGTAGCGCAGACCTTGAGTCGCTGTGTGTTCCTTTGGCCTGTGTTGCGCGCCTGGATCCACCGCAAACCGCGGGAGAGCAGACCTGTGTTCATCCACTGCATCCCTTTGAAAGCGGAGACGAGACTGGTAGAGATGGCGGCTGAATTGGTTGCAGGCATGGAGATCTGCGCTGCGGGCATATGCGGATGTGTCCTGGAGGCAGAGCGCTTTGTTTTGGACGGAGTAGCAGGGGCCTTGGAAGCTGGTTTTGCGGTCGGCCGCGACTTGCGTGGCTTTGCTGCGGAGAGTTGCGTTGAGAGGGTGAAGGGCTGCACTGGAGTGGTGCTCATGAGAGATCCGTGAGGCGCACGGCAAGACGCTCGCCGACGACTTCGAACTCTGTCCAGCCCACCAGTTGACCGTTCACGCGCAGGGGCAGATCGCTGCTCTGGTGATATGCGGTTTCCACGATGGAACCAACCCCGAGCGAGAGCAGATGACGCACGGTGAAGCGGACGATGGGAATATCCAAAGCAAGCGTGCAGGGCAGCCAGGGAAGAAGCTCGTAGAGATCGATATTGCGAGGCATCTCGACGAGCTGCGGCCCTTTGACCGCGGGCAGGATCTCCAGGGTTGAAATTGCTGTATCTATTGCCAGACTCATTGACTACTTCTCCTCAAGGCTTACTCAGTCGGTGTTGCGCCTGCTGGCGGACACCTTCTTCTGTCTTCACATGGGTAAAAGCAATCGAGTGCCCGTTTCTGCGGCAAGATGGCGCGGGAGGCAAAAAGTGCCGATCTATAAGGG
>JAHFTZ010000241.1 GCA_023265355.1 Terriglobus sp. | reverse complement strand
TGGGGCATCTTTCCAATACCGCGACGGCTGAGTTTTTGACGCGCGATTACGACGGCGGAGCGGCCTACGTCGTCCTGGCACATCTTTCGGAGAGCAATAATCTCCCGGAGATGGCGCGACTGGCGGCTGAGCAGGCCATCGGCAACCGCTTGAGCCTGTTGGGGAACAAGATCCTTCTGGCGCAGCAGGCGGAGCCGATGCAACCGCTCTGCCTGTAGGGCCATGAACCGTTTCGGCGATGGTCCACGTCCAATGATAAGTGCCTTCTCCCGGCACAAAAGAGTAAGATAAAGCGAATCGACACATGATGAATGCGACACCTATCCCGAACGAACACCCAGTGCTCCATGGTTCCGACGCGACGGGAGCATGCACAGACCCGGTGATTGGCGACATCCTGTCGGGCTGGCGGTACGACATCTCGGGCGTTTCGCCGGAGATGCGCACGGACTACGTGCAGCATTTCGCGGATTGCGCCCGCTGCAGGAGCCGGCAGCGTCTCCACCGCACCATCGACGTGACCCTGATGGTCATCTCCTCGGTCTCGATCATGGTCTTCCTCCTCGCAACCGCAGTGATCCATCGCGGACCCTTTGGACAGATGAGGGTAGCCGCGCTGCACTATCGCGATGTCTCGTTCGCGCTGACATTGCAGATGGCGTCCGTGGGTGGTTTGCTGTTCTCGTTGCTGATGTGGATCCTGGTGGCGATTGCGACTCCCGCACCTACGGTGATCTCCGGCACAGTACGACAGGTTCGTAACGGACGCGGCCTGTAGCTTCGGAACGTTACGCTTATCTGACATACTGAACTTCTAATGAATTCTTCCGAAAACTATTCGATGGAGCCCGCCCGTCCGGGCGAACCTGCGTATCCAACGGGTGCTCCGGTGGTGGAACTGCCTGCGCGGAGATCCCGCTTCGCGGGCGTAACGCTCTCGCCGGCAACGTATCTACTGTTGGCCGTCAACATCGCCGTGTTTCTCTGGATGGGGTATCGCGGCGTCGACCTACGTCTTCCATCGCTTGCGGACCTGATTCGATTTGGAGCGAATAACTCCGACCTGGTGATCGCTCATGGGCAGTGGTGGCGCATCGTTTCGGCCATGTTTGTGCATGTGGGCTTGCTTCATCTGGCCACGAATATGTGGTGCCTATGGAACCTGGGTCTGCTGGGTGAGCCACTCCTGGGCTTCTTCGGCATGATCAGCGTGTATCTGTTGAGCGGTGCGGCAGGCAATCTGCTGTCGATCGCGTGGGATGTGATCTGGAAGCAGCATGGGCAGGTAGGAGCCGGGGCCTCAGGCGCGGTCTTCGGCATTGCGGGCATTCTGATTGTGCTGCTGTCGAATAAGCGGCTTTCCGAGAGTCGAGGTGGACGTCCCGGCATCCCCTCGCGAGAGCTTGGGGCTCTGCGCAAGAGCGTGATCCAGTTTGCGGGTCTGAATCTGGCGATCGGCCTGGCTTCGATCTTCTTCGATGTCATTCGCATCGACAACAGCGCGCATATCGGTGGATTCGTATGCGGTCTGGCGATGGGTGTGCCACTGCTGCCGGAGATGACCTCCGGGCGGGTAAAGTACCTGGAGCGTCAGAAGGTGGCGTTTCTGGGGTTCGCTCTTCTGCTGTCTCTCTTCGGATACTTCATCTCCCGTCTCTAGATCGACGCTTTAGAGCAGGGCACAGAGGCTATGTTCTTAGCGTGGCGATGTCGTCTGTTTCCAGGATTTTTTTTGAGAAGCCAGTTTTTGCCACTTTCAGCATCGCCCGCCCCAGTTCATCGGAATTGACGACCGATTTGGGAAACATCTTGCGGATCAGCGACAGTACCGGCCTTTTGCCTTCACGGAGGCTCCATCCCCAGTACAGAAGAAAGAGCACATAGCCTAAGGCAAGCACGGTTGTTCCGGCGGTCGAGAGGACGTTCAGGACCTGATGCTCAGCAGGTACCGCGTGGTAGCGGCGCGGCATCCCGAGGTATCCCACAATGAACTGGGGGAAGAAGGTCAGCATGAAGCCGAGGAAGGCAGGGATTGCGACAAACTTCCACATCGCATTGGGATATTTATGGCCGGTGATTTTGGGCCACAGGAAATAGATACCCGCTACGGCCGTCATCAGGAGGCCGCAGACCACGAGGAAGTTGAAGTGGGCGACGATGAAGTAGGTCTCGGTGAGATGAATATCCATGCCGAGAGGGCCGAAGAAGATGCCAGTGAAAGCACCGATAGTGAAGAGACCTGGGAAGCCAAGAACGCAGATCGTCGCGATCTCGATGCCGGTATAGATCCGCTGGTAGAGCTTCGTCTTCGACTTCACACCGACGGGCACGATGAACCCGGGGCGAAACATATACGCCGCACGAAACGGCATCGCCAGCAGAGCGTCCTCCGTCCGTCGCTTCACGCGGGCCCACATCGCATTGCCGCCTGTTCCCTGTCCTGACACATATACAAGCGTCATCGCCGGATTTTGTTCTACTAATGCTTCGGCAACACCAAGCGTGAGGTCGTAGGTCAGCCGCGTGTACTCCGCCTCGTCCTTTCCGGAGGCCGTCACGCCCACGGTGAAGAAGCACGCGTCCATTCCGGAGATCTCATGCGCGCCCTCTACTAGATCTGAGACAAGTACCTCGCGCAGCTTTGCGTCCGTTCTACCGACAGGTGACCGTCCCACGACGACTACTTCCGTCACATCGTCATCTTTCAGCGCTTCCAGCAACAGGCCGCCGCCCACCATTCCGCTCGCACCAAAGATCACGATCTTCATAGCGAAAGCATACCGAGGCCAGCCCTCTTGAGCGAAGGAATACAGCAGGCAGGATAAATTAGTGGGGAAGACATTCTGCCGAAGGTGACCCACCACGATGAAATACACTCGATCCCTCACGGTTCTGGCAGGCGCCATTGCCCTGTCGACCGTTGCCGGAGTTGCGCAGGACCGGCTCCAGACCAACCTCATGCCGATGCCCTCCGAGATCTCCTTCGGCACGGGTTCTCTCGCGCTCGCTTCTACCTTTGCGGTAGAGACACCCGGCACGCATGACGCTCGCCTTGAAGGTGCCATCGCCAGGGCCGTTCGTCGTCTCGATCACTCTGCCGGTCTGCGGCATGCAGGTGCAGGTGTTGTTCCGGGAACGAAGCTCGTCGTCAAGGTGATGAGCCCCGGTGAAGCCGTGCAGAGCATCGATGAGGATGAGACGTACACGTTGGAGGTCACCTCCACAGGCGTGGAGATCGATGCGGCGACCGACGTCGGAGCGATGCATGGCCTTGAGACCCTCATTCAACTAGTGCAGCCCAGTGGTGAAGGCTACGTTATCCCCGCGGTACACATTCATGACGTGTCCCGCTTCCGCTGGCGCGGTCTGATGGTGGACTGCGGCCGCCACTTCGAGCCCGTCTCTGTTCTCAAGCGCACGATCGATGGCATGGCCGCTGTGAAGCTCAACGTCTTCCACTGGCACCTGACGGAAGACCAGGGCTTTCGTATCGAGAGCAAGATCTACCCCAAGCTGACGGAGAAGGGCTCCGACGGTCTCTTCTACACGCAGCAGGATGCGCGCGAGATCGTGGCTTATGCGCGGGAGCGCGGTATCCGCGTCGTACCCGAGTTTGAGATGCCAGGACACAGCACGGCATGGCTGGTGGCGTATCCGGAGATGTCCAGCGGCACGGTTCCCGAGGGCATCCGCCGCGAGTTCGGCGTCAGCAACTATGCCGTAGATCCCACACGCGAAGAGACCTACACCTTCGTCGACAAGTTTCTCGGCGAGATGGCGACGATCTTCCCCGACGCCTACGTTCACATCGGCGGTGACGAATCTCCCGCGCCCGACTGGAAGACGAATCCAAAGATCATCGCCTTCATGAAGCAGCACAACCTGAGCGACAACGAAGCCCTTCAGGCTTACTTCAACACGCGCGTGCTCAAGACCGTGATGCGGCTGCATAAACACATGATGGGTTGGGACGAGGTGCTTACGCCCGGTCTGCCGAAGGATGTTGTCGTACAGTCCTGGCGCGGAACCGCATCGCTCGTAAAGGGAGCCAAGCTGGGATACCAGGGCGTGCTCTCGGCACCGTACTATCTCGACGGCATGCGTCCCGCATCGGTCCACTATCTCGCGGACCCTCTGCCTTCGGATGCCGACGTGACACCGGAGCAGCGCAAGCTGATCCTTGGCGGAGAGGTCACGATGTGGGCGGAGCAGCTCTCTGAGCGCACGATTGATTCGCGCATCTGGCCACGAACAGCGGCTGTTGCGGAGCGCTTTTGGTCTCCGGAGAATCTGCGCGACGTGGATGATATGTACCGGCGTCTGGAGATGGTCTCCATCGAACTCGAAGGCCTGGGTCTGACGCATCTGCAATCCGGCGATGCAGGTCTGCGCGAACTCGCTCGCACCGAGCAGATCGATGCTCTGCGCACCTTCGCTTCGGCCATCGAACCTGTCAGCTTTGGCGAACGCTATCAGGCACAGCACACCGATCAACTCACGTCTCTGGATCGCTTCGTGGACGCCGTTCGTCCCGATCCCCCCACGAAGCACTGGTTAGAAAAGCTCACGAAGCAGTTCTTAGCGAATCCCACGG
>JAHFTZ010000240.1 GCA_023265355.1 Terriglobus sp. | reverse complement strand
GCGCGCGACGCACGCTGGCGCAGGCGAGGGTTGATCCTCAAGGTGAGCTTCTTGCGCTCGATATTGAGGACCCGCCGGTAAGCGCGTTCGAGGTTCTGGATTTTTACGAGCATCTTGGTCTGCTCATCAAAAAAGGTCATCTGGAGACCTACGATGTCTGGCACACATTTTACGAATGGGTGCAGCCGGTCTACGCGGATCTTCGCCCGATCACCGAGAGTAAGGATTCGCCCTGGACGGACCATTACTCGGATCTGCGTTCCATGGTGCGAGAGATGGACCTCATTCAAAAAGACCGTATGCGGAAGCAAAAGAACTCTCAGTACAAATTATGGTCGCGCGATCGTATCGCGGAGCATTATCGTTATGAGATCGAAGCCAGCGGATCGAGTTCCAGTATGCGGCGCTTGCGCCGCCGCAACGCTTTAGTCGCTGCATCATCTAATTCTTAGAAAGACACGATGGCACCCACGCAAAACAAAGATTATTACGCCGCTCTCGGCGTCAAGAAAACAGCGACCGCGGACGAGATCCGCAAGGCCTTCCGCAAACTCGCGCGGAAACATCATCCGGACGTCAATCCGGGCGATAAGAAGGCGGAAGAGAAGTTCAAAGAGATCTCCGAGGCGAACGACGTTCTCTCCGATGAAAAGAAGCGCAAGATCTACGACCAGGTCGGCTTCTATTCGGACAACATCGATCCGGCAGCGGCCGAGGCCGCCTCACGCGGTGGATATGGCGCGGGTGCGCGACAGAGAGGCTCCACGCAAACTGACGAGGTACCGTTCGACTTTGGCGGCTTCGACTTCTCCGGCTTTGGTGGAGGTACGGGAAACCCGCGTCGGCCGCAGCAGGAGAGCGGAGGCCGGGGTTCGTCGTTCAAAGACATCTTCGGCAGCATGTTCAGCGGCGGCGGCAAACAGGCCGCACGTGGGCCTCAGCCCGGCACGGACCTGGAGTACCAGGTGCAGATCGACTTCTGGACGGCGATCCGTGGCGGCGTGACGCGCCTCGAAATTCAACGGGCCGAAACCTGCCCGACCTGCAAGGGCCAATCTACCTCGGGCGGAAGCAAGGAGTGCCCGGAGTGCCACGGCTCTGGCCAGGTGACGCAGATGGGTGGCCGCATGAAGTTCAACATCCAGTGCCCGCGTTGCGACGGTGCGGGTGTGGTGCAGAATGCGTGCGCTACATGCCATGGCGAAGGGATAGTTACCAAGCGTGAGCCGCTGGAGTTACGCATCAAGCCCGGTACACGCAACGGCCAGCGTATTCGTCTGGCAGCTCGCGGCAATGCGGGACTGCATGGCGGTGCCCCCGGAGACCTTTACCTGATCATCAAGGCAGGTACCCATCCTGTATTCACGCGCAGTGGCGATGATATCCACGTGGTCGTGCCGGTGATGGCCTTTGAAGCGGCGCTTGGAGCGAAGATCGATGTACCCACCATCGATGGACGTGCGCAGTTGAAGATTACTCCGGGAACGCAGACGGGGCAGAAGCTGCGCCTGCGGGAAAAAGGCGTCGTCTCTTCCGCCGCAGATGCCGTGCGCGGGGACCAGATTGTGGAAGTGAAGATCGTTGTGCCGAAGATTCAGGATGAGCGCTCGAAGGAGATTCTGCGCGAGCTTGCGAAACTGAATCCCGTCGACCCGCGCGAGGATCTCTTCCGCGAGGTCTAGGTCTTACTCCGGCTTTTGATTGTTGGCTGTCTGTAAATGATCGCTCCAGGCCTTCACGAGTTTCAGTGAAGGCTGGCGAAGCTCGCCGCCGCACGTTACAGCCTGCGTTGCTGGCTTGGGGAGCATGGTTCGATTTGCGACTCCTGCAAGATGCTGCGCCACTCCGGGAGCAATGCCCACGACTCGTGCTGCGAGCCATGCCTGTGGAGTCAGGGTGATCTCCGCCTCACCTGCCACTACGGCGCGAAATATCTGCGCTGCGGCACGACGGACCGCAATCGAAACCAACGGGGTCGTGGCTCCTGCGGAAAACCAGCGGTACTCCTGCTGGCGACGCCCGGAGAACTTCGCCTGTACATGCGATCCGCTTCGGATTGGCCCGGGGCAGACGGTGGTCACCTGGACACCGTCTGCCGCGAGTTCGGCATGCAGGCCTTCGCTGAATCCGACAAGCGCAAATTTGGAGGCGACATAGGGCAGAAGGTGCGGAACGGCGACCTTGCCACCGATGGAGGCGATGTTCACGATCTTGCCTTCGCCACGCTCACGCATCTCTTCCACGACGGCCTGAACGGTATAAAGCGCGCCAAAGAAGTTTGTCGCCATGGCTTCTTCGAACGCGTCTTCCGGCTGGCTGACGAAGGGGCCGACATGGATGACACCGGCGTTGTTGATGAGGACGTCCACGCGGCCGAAGCGCAGGCGCGCTGCTTCGATGATGCGGTTGGCGTCTTCGCGCAGGGTGACGTCAGCTACGACGATTTCGATGGTCGAGGCGCTATGCGCGGCGCCTTCTTTGGCAAGAATCACGCGTGCGCGCTGCAACTCCTCTTCATCGCGCGCCGCGAGGATAAGATGGGCTCCGGCGCGGCCAAACTGCCGTGCCAGTTCCAGACCCAGCCCACGGGAGCCACCCGTGATGACGACGATTTTACCGCGCATCGAACGTGCGCGCGCGGACCGCAGGAGCGCCACAGCGGTCATTCCCAAACCCGCCGCGATCCCTGCGGCCATACCTGTTACCTGCACCGTGCGCTTGAGAAGACTCATGCCGCTTAGGACGCCGCTGACCGCGACGACGGTTGTAATTTTAACGGTCCTGAAATGGAACCTTACACAACCGGCCACGTTGCGCCATAATCAAATCAGGTAGTTATGGCAACGAAACGGAAATCGAAGGGTGCTTACATGATCTCGGCCGTAGCCGAGATGTATGAGATTCATCCGCAGACGCTTCGCATGTATGAACGCGAAGGTCTTCTGCGTCCCTCGCGTTCGGATGGCAACACGCGCCTCTATACGGAGGAGGACCTTGAGCGTCTGGAGTTCATCCTGAATCTCGCGCGTGATCTTGGTGTGAATATCGCAGGGATTGCCATCGTTCTGCAGATGCGTGAGCGTATGGAGGAGATGAACGGACAGATGCAGGGATTCGTGGATTATGTCCGTTCCGAGATGCTCCCGCACGTCCAGCGCGCCTCGGCTTCGCAGTCGGGCCTGGTGCCTTTGCGTCGGCCGCTCATTGTGCCGAAGGTCGACGTTCCTCCCATGACTCCCACTCCGCGCAAAGCCGCGTCGAAGGCGAAAAAGCAGTAAAAGTCTGCATCTTCTAAACTGACTGCAGACTGAATCATGAATCTTTTCCTACCCATTCTTCTGAGGCTGGCAATGCTGGGTACGGCCACCTCGACGATCTACTGCGGCATGGTGGTCGTAGCCACGCTTCGCTTTGGCCGACGCAGACGCCGCAATGCCCGGGCCGCAGGCACCTTTCTGCCGCCGATCAGCGTGCTCAAGCCTTTGCACGGCGCGGAGCCAGGGCTTGCTAAGAACCTGGAGCGGTTCTTCACGCTGGATTATCCCGACTATGAACTGCTCTTCTGCGCGCGTCACGCGACGGATGTGGGTCTGCAGCTCGCCCACTCCATTGCGGAGCGCTATCCGGAGGTGAATGCACGCTTTCTGACGTGTGGGGAGCCTCAGTATCCCAATGCCAAGATGTGGTCCTTAGCGTTCATGGCGCAGGCCGCGACAAATGAACTCCTCGTGACCAGCGACGCGGATGCGCGCGTGGTTCCCAGTTATCTGCGTGAGTGCATTCAGGATCTTGCCGACGGCAATACGGCGCTCTCCTCGTGCATGTACATCGGAACAGTGGAGCCGGGCGCTGGTCTTAGTCCGAGGCTCGATGCCATAGGGAAGAGTGTCGAGATGGTCTCTGGCTGCCTGGTAGCCGATATGGTCGAGGGAGGAACGCGCTTTGCCCTTGGCGTCACGATGATCCTTCCACGACAATCGTTTCTGGACGCGGGTGGGTATGAGGATCTCGGCCAATACTTTGCGGAGGATTTTGTCCTCGGAAATCGCCTTGCGGAGAGCGGGAGGCGGGTCATCATCTCCTCGCACGTCATCCGTCTGATGGTGCTGGAGACTCCGTTTGCAGAGTCCTTCCGCAACCAGGTGCGATGGATGAAGAGCACTCGGCGCTCGCGTCCCCTGGGGCACCTGGGCTCGGGCCTGACCTTCGCTGTGCCCTTCGGTCTGATCGGGCTTCTGTGGGGTGTTCTGGCGGGTCGACCGTTGGAGGGCGCGTTCTTTTTGTTGGCCGCCTGCGTGAACCGGATTTTTCTGGCGGCGGTCGCGCTTTCCACGCTGGGAGAGCATGAGTGGTTCACGCAGTCTCTGCTCTATCCCCTGCGCGATCTCATGGGGGGCGTCCTGTGGGTGGGTTCGTATTGTGGCAGCGGCTTTACGTATCACGATGCCAACTACGAACTGACGCCTGATGGGCGCGTTATTCCCGCTACGAAAAAGGAGTAACGTACGCTACTGGTTGCTTAGGACGCTCTTCCCGCCCCTCTGCGCGAGGATGTGTACAGCGCCGAAGCGTTCGAGATCCGCGCGCCGCGTGTTGCTGTAGGTCA
>JAHFTZ010000239.1 GCA_023265355.1 Terriglobus sp. | reverse complement strand
CAGGATCTTTATCGCCTGATTGGCAAGAAATTCATCGAGGAGTACAAGGCGGAGTACGGAGAGGTGCAGTACTACCTGGCAGACACCTTTAATGAACTTGCCGTGCCGGTGCGAGAGGAGCACCGTTTCGAAGATCTTGAGCGCTTCGGCCGCACGGTCTATGAAGGCATTCTTGCCGGGGACCCGAACGGGACCTGGGTCATGCAGGGATGGCTCTTTGTCTACGACTCGGCTTTTTGGAACGGTGAATCAGTGGCAGCTTTGCTGCGCGGCATTCCAAATGACCGCATGCTGATCATCGACTATGCCAACGATCTCGCTCCTGCAGTCAAGGGCAAGTACGCTCCCGGACAGTGGAAGACGCAGAAGGCATTTTTCGGCAAGCAGTGGATCAACGGCATGGCCCATACTTTTGGCGGAAACAATAATGTGAAGGGCAATCTGAAGCTGATGGCCTCAGAGCCTGCGTCTGTCCTCACCAGTCTAGAACGAGGAAACCTTGTTGGCTGGGGGATGTGCCCCGAGGGGATTGAGACCAATGAAGTGGTCTACGAGTTGATGACCGATGCCGGCTGGCAACGGGAAGCAATCGACTTGAACCAATGGATTCCAGCGTACTGCCGTTCTCGCTACGGAGCATGCCCTCCCGCGATGCTGGAGGCCTGGACTCTCCTGATGCAAAGTGCTTACAGCTCGCACATCTGGATGACACATCAGGCGTGGCAGACAGAACCCAGCCTTACACCTGCGGCTGCTTCTGTAGATGCCGGACCGACCTTTCGTCGGGCCGTGGCTCTGTTCCTCTCCTGCGCGCCTGAACTAGGGCAAAAGGAGCTCTACCGCAACGACGTGATCGAATTAGTGGTCCAGGCCGCAGGTGGAAGTGTCGATCAGACTTTCTCTCTCGCCGTGCAGGCGGGACAGGCGCATGAGAAAGAGGTCGCGACCGAGTATGCCGCACATGCCCTCAGTTGGATGAGACGCATGGATGGCCTGCTTAACCTGCGGCCCGATCGTCGGCTGGAGTTGTGGATGCAGGCGGCACGCGGCTATGCCAAATCAGAGGACGAGGCCGCGTACTACGACGAAAACGCACGGCGTCTCATCACGACGTGGGGTTGGCCGGAGCTCTCCGATTACGCCTCACGCGCCTGGTCTGGTCTGACGCGCGACTATTATGCAGCACGCTGGCAGGCCTGGTTTGCCAGCCGCGACGCCGAACGTGCCTTTTCTCTGGATATCTGGCAGCAGACGTGGCTCTCCTCTCCCTATCAGCCAAGCAAACCGATGGAAGTTCCAGACTTGATCGCAGAGGCGCAGGCTCTGCTCAACGACACGCAACACGCAGGTTAATCGCACTTGCACAAATCTTTGAGACGTATACCTATGGATCGACGAAACTTCCTCAAGACGAGCAGCACACTGGTGATCGGCCAAACGCTTGCCCAAGCAGCCACGCCCCTCCGCGCGCTCGCGGAAGACCCGTCTCGTCCGCAACACCGCATCTATCCCTTGATCGATGGATGGCGATGGAGCCGCAAAGTACCTGCGAACGGACACGAGAAGAACTTCGATGACAGCAGCTTCGAAGTCGTTACATTGCCCCACAGCAACATCTTCGTGCCGTGGCACGGTACGGATCAGAAGAGCTATCAGTTTGTTTCGCTCTACCGTCGTCACTTCACGCTGCCCAATCTGCAAGGGCCCCGCCGCGTGTTCGTCGACTTCGAGGCTGTCATGACGGCGTCGAAGGTCTATCTCAACGGCGTGCTGCTTGGAGAATACTTTGGTGGCTTCACACCATTCTCCTTCGAACTGACATCGCATCTCGTCGACGGAGAAAACGTCCTCTCCGTCGAAGTCGATTCGCGCGAGCAAAAGGAGGTTCCTCCGTTTGGATACGAGGTAGACTACCTCACCTTCGGCGGAATCTATCGCGGCGTCTCTCTCCGCACAACGGGCCCTCTCTCGATCGAGAAGCTGCGCGTAGCTTGCATGGACGTTCTCACCAAGCCATCCATTCGGGCCAACATCTGGTTCGATGGTGCAGCTTCAATAAAGACAAGGCTGTCTCTCGACGTGCAGCTTCTTGACGGTACACGTGTACTGTCTTCCCTTCACCGTAAGCTGTCGCCTGCAGAATCAGCGACAGGAACCGTCGAGGTAGAACTTCACGATCTCTCCAGAATTGAGCTATGGGGGCTGACCAAGCCAAAACTCTACTCCCTACGCGTACGGATCACCGGCACTGAGGGAGTGGAGGAGCGAACCACGCGCTTCGGTTTTCGCGAAGCCAGATTTACGCCGAAGGGATTTCTACTTAATGGCGAGGTGGTGAAGCTTCGTGGCCTCAACCGGCACCAGACATTTCCTTTCGCAGGTCCGGCGATGCCGGCGCGCGTGCAACGACGCGATGCGACAGTGCTCAAGCAACAACTGAAGTGCAATATCGTTCGCTGTTCGCACTATCCTCCCTCACACCATTTTCTCGACGCATGTGATGAGCTGGGCCTCCTCGTCATTGACGAAACGCCAGGATGGCAGCATGTTGGCGACAGTGCGATCTGGCGTGAACGCTATCTGGACAACACGCGCCGCATGATCCAGCGCGATTGGAATCATCCCTCGATTATTTTGTGGAGTATTCGGATCAACGAGTCGCGTGACTTTCACGATCTCTATGTGCAGGTCAATCAACTGGCGCGTACGGAAGATCCGTATCGCCAGACCACCGGCGTTCGATTCTTCCAGGAATCCGAATTACTCGAAGATGTCTTCTCGATGAATGATTTTCAATTCCCTCTCAAGACGCCGAATCATCCTCTCTACCTCAACACAGAAGTAGTCGGCGCAGAGTTTCCGGTGCGTCCCTGGGATGACAACGCAAAGAATAAAGAGCATATTCTGCGCTATGCGAAGATCCTCAATCAGATCAACAGCCGTGCCGACTACGCGGGTGTGTTGGGATGGTGTGCCTTCGACTATCAGACGCACGCCGACTTCGGTTCCGGCGATCACATCTGTTATCACGGCGTAATGGATATCTTCCGCGAGCCGAAGCCCGCAGCCGGGTTCTTTCGCTCGCAATGCTCTCCTCAGG
Source organism: Terriglobus sp. (assembly GCA_023265355.1). Classification (GTDB taxonomy): domain Bacteria; phylum Acidobacteriota; class Terriglobia; order Terriglobales; family Acidobacteriaceae; genus Terriglobus. The sequence continues at coordinate 1,531 of JAHFTZ010000239.1, read as the reverse complement.
AAGAAGCGGTCCTGGAACCTGGATTTCACTTTTCCATGAACGATCAAGCGGGCAACTTCGAACGTGCTGTCATCTCTTCCAACTGTGAGCAGATTCGTTGTTTCATTGGCGTTGATAGCAACTGGCACTCTGTCATTGATCTATTTCCGGCAAAGACTGAGTTCCCCAACCTCGACTATCCACCTTTCTTTCTTACTCTGCCCAATGGCAATGACGACTGGGGCGACCTGCGTCTGGATGGCTACGTCGCGGGCACGCTTGTCATCTCGAAGAGCCTTTCCGGCAAAGGTCTGGACCAGGCCTTCGAGATGGTCGCAGACGACACCGCCCTCAGTGCGGATGGATGCGATGCTACGCGCGTTGTTTTGCGCGTTACAGATCAGTATGGAGCTTCGCGGCCCCTCTGCTTTGATCCGATCCTCCTCACTCTGGATGGCCCTGCGGTTCTCGTTGGGGAATCTCCCCTCGTGCTAAGCGGTGGGCGCAGTGCCGTCTGGATTCGAAGCACCACGCAGCCTGGAACCGCAACACTGCACGCCACCCACGCGCACTTTGGAACCAGGAAATTGACCTTCACCTTCACGTACGAAGAATCACCTCCTAACTAAATGGACGGCCAACGCAACTCTTACTCTCTTTTGACTTATCCAAGATCGGCCAACAGCGCGATCGAAAGGACTACTCCATGAAGCTGTTCGCACGCACATTTTTCTTCAGCATGTTGATGCTCACGCTTAGCGTAAGCGTCTTCGCGCAGGTGACCGGTGCCAGATTAACCGGCATCGTAACCGACTCCAGTAACGCGGCTGTTCCAGGCGCGCAGCTTACGATCACCAATACCAACACCAACACGGTGACCCATGCCGTTGCGGACGATCGCGGCGAATACACCGTTCCGACTCTTCCCGCCGGCACCTTCAAGATCTCGACGAAGGCAAACGGCTTCGCAGAGACCGTGCAGAGCAATATTATTTTGACCATTGGCCAGAGCGCCAGTCTCAACGTCGTACTCCAGGTCGGTGGAGAGACTGAAACGGTCAACGTGACGTCGAACCCGACGATCATTAACTCCACTACGGCGGAGATCAGCCAGGTTGTGAACGAAAGTTCGATCAAGAGTCTGCCGCTCAATGGCCGCGATCCTTCGAGCCTCGTCTTCTTATCCGCAGGCGTTACAAATGAGCTGCAATCGCAGGCCTCTACGCTTCCGAGTGCGAACTCGTTTCCCACGCAATCCGGCGGATCTGCGGCAGGTGGACGGCAAGGAAGCACGTATTACCTGCTGGACGGCGTAACCAATATGGACTATTACGCTCTGCTCGCCGCACCGTTTCCGAATGCGGACGCAACGCAGGAGTTCCGCGTCATTACGAATAACTTTGACGCACGGTATGGATTCTCCCCAGATGCGGTCGTCAGCATCCAGAGTAAGCCGGGCCCCAACGGACTGCATGGAGGTGTCTTTGAGTTTCTTCGCAACTCCAAACTGAATGCGGCAAACTACTTCAGTCATCAGGTCGACCCGCTCAAG
>JAHFTZ010000238.1 GCA_023265355.1 Terriglobus sp. | reverse complement strand
AAGCACTTCCGCCGCTTCGCCACACGATACGAAAAACTAAAACAGAACTTCAAAGCCCTCGTCGCGCTCGCATGCTCATGGCTACACCTACTGCTATATGTCGATACTGCCTAGTTGACTCTGGACTCCCTCAAAGGGCACTCGCCCAGGAGTACAGAGCTATCGGGCTTCCAGACGGAGAGACGCTTCGATTGGAAGCGGGACAAAACACTTTAGCGCTGCCGAGTGCCTCGCGCTACTTTTGAAAGTTTCCTGATGAAGTTGTGCCAGCCACGTCTTGCCTTGTTTGATCCAGACCGTAGACGTCAGGGTTTCGCCAGTTATCTTTTGTCCCACAGCAGTACCCTCGAATCGGACAAGGGCAACGATCAAAGCCGACTTGGACGAGATGCGGATTCGTGGGGGGCTTGAATCTGAAAAAGGAAAAGGTCAAGACCTTTAGCTGTGCAAAATTCTCTGCCTCGGTCATAAGGACCCCCCGTCGCTCCGGCAAAAAAAATAACTTCGATCTTAACTTCAATATCCTTTTCCTAAGAAAATTGAACTGCGGGTTAAAGAAACTACCCATAGCCGCTCAATTTATTCCTTATCTTGTGAAGCGCAAACCTCGGCGAGATAGAAGGACGACCCTGAAAAGATAAGAAGGCTCTATTTGAAGAGCTTTAGGTCCACGAAGGTACCCATGGCGGCGTACCCTACGTCGGACGGGTGAAGGTGATCGCCGTGATCATACTTCGGAAGGAACTGGTCCGGATGTGCAGGATCCTGGGTTGCTTTGTCGAAGTCGATGACGGCGTCAAAGCTGCCTGTTGTCCGGATGAAAGCGTTTACCCGCTGTCGCATCGCTTCGCCTGCGGGGGAGGCGTATTTCGAGCCGAGGAAGGGCGTTAAAGTAGCGCCAATGACGCGGATGTTGCGAGCACGGGCGCGCATGACGATCTCTTTCATCCCGTTGATGATGGCGTCCGCAGTGACCTCGTCGCCAGGGCGCAGCGGCTGGATTGTGCGACCGATGTCATTGATGCCTTCCAGGAGAACGAGAAATTTGATGCCGGGGGCTGCAAGAACATCCCGATCGAGACGGCTCAGAGCGCGGGGCCCGTTGCCTTCGTGAAGGATGCGGTTGCCGCTGATGCCTTCATTCAAAATCGAGAGTCTCTTGGTTTTTTTATTTGCGGCGAGACGCGCGGCCAGGACATCCGGCCAGCGACGATTTGCACCCACGGTGGAGGCGGTACCGTCTGTGATTGAATCTCCGAGCGTTACGATGGCCGCCGACTTCTTCTCCGCGTTCACCTGAATGTCTTTGAGGAAATACCAGGAGGTGTTGGTCGCCGCACCTTCGAGAGCTTCGTCTGCGGCGTGGTCCCCGGCGGCGAAGTAGGTCGTTTCCACGGCGAGCGGGTGATAGGTCACCGTGGCGAGGGCCTGGGTCGGTAGAACGATGCTGATGACGAGATCGGAGAAGATTGGCAGGGTCACTTTCACAGGATCGCTGGCAAGAAACTGGCCCGTCGGAATGGTCGTCGAGTTCTGGCCACCGAAGGTGAGGACGTGATCCGTAGCGGGGAGGATTTTGCTACCAGCCGAGAGAAATGCGACGTGTACCGAAGAGATATTGAGCGGAACGGTACCAAATTCGTTGGTCAGCGTAAGGCGCATGGTATTTCCGCCCTGGGAGATATGCACGACTTCGCGCAGGGTCGTCTCATGCTCACCCAGCTTGAGGGTATCGCTGATCTTCGTGTCCCCACGCAGAGGCGACGTGGCCCAGGTACCGACCCAGCGAGTTTCGGCGTGTGTGATGGAAGCGGCAAACAGAAGAAGGAGGACTGGGATGCGTCGCATGAAGATGTCTGTTACCTCGACTGATGTAAGTGAAGCCCGGAGAGTCTGACGGTTTGATCTTACTGAAAGTAAGATACCTGCGCGGATGAATCGGAGGGTTTCCTGCCTGAGGAGTATTCTGAGTCTGCATTCAATTTGTGGAGGGAACAAAGATGAATTTCGGTATGCGTTTAGCAGCGGTAGCAACGGCGATGACGCTGGCGGTGGCGCCTGCGGTCGCCCAGAAGAAGTCGGTCAAAGTCATGCTGAAGGATCCGCAGGGCAAAGACGCTGGCACGGTCACCTTCAAGCAGGTCAAAAAAGGCGTAAAGGTCGACGTCAAACTCGAAAATCTTCCGATCGGCGACCACGCCGTTCATGTGCACGCTGTTGGCAAGTGCGAAGCTCCCGATTTCAAGACGGCGGGTGGGCACTTTAACCCCACTATGAAACATCATGGATTCACAAGCGCAGAAGGCCACCACGATGGCGATTTTCCTGAGAGCGTGACGGTAGGGGAAAATCACCGCGGTGAGAAGACATTTGTGGCGGATTACCTGTCGATGGACCCAGCCGCGCCGAACTCGATCTTCGCTAACGGCGGAACCTCGGTGGTTGTGCACGAGAAGAAAGACGACCAGATGACGGACCCGGCTGGAGCTTCGGGAAACCGAATCGCCTGCGGTGTTGTTCCTGCCGCGTAAGCGTATGTCACGGCTTTGTTGGGAACGCCGTAAAAGCAGATCCCTTCAATTCGTTGCGGGATGACAAAACGTGCGGGTGACTCGAAGGCGCAGCTGATGGCTGCGCCTTCGCTGTTTCGGTCAGGGAACTGCGCCGTAAGACATTGCGTATAGAGATGCATGGGCGTTCTGCACATCTCGATGGCTTCGCTGGTACCGGATACACCCCGGCTCGCGCGCTTTCCTGAGACTCCCGTTCCACGATCGAACGCGAAGATCACGCCGTTGGCGCAAATCGGCGATACACTTCCTGTTACAGCGGGTGGCTCCATGCACGGTGGTCGCGGTCCGACCATGGGTGGCCAGCGCGCGGAGAGACCTTTGGAGAAGACGGCGGAACAACTGGAGTTGGAGCGGCTCGTCGTCGCCTGTTCGCAGGGGGACTCTTCGGCATGGCAGAAGCTGGTCATCTCTCAGCATCGCCGCGTTTACGGGATCTGCTACCGCTTCACCGGCTCTGCTACCGACGCGGAGGACCTTACGCAGGATGTGTTCCTGAAGGTCTACCGGAATCTGGATAGTTTCGATGCGACGAAGGGCGGGTTCACGACCTGGCTTACGACGCTCACGCGCAACCTCCTTGTCGACCACTTCCGTCGTACGCGGCAGGAGCGGGCAACGGATTCCATCGATGCCAGCATGGACGGCGAAGACGATGGACCAACGATGGCCGACCGTCTGAGCGATCCACGCCGCAGTCAGTACGACCAGGTGGCGCAAAAAGAGATGCGCGCGCGCATCCAACATGGTTTGAAGCAGATGTCTCCGGAGCTGCGCGAAGCGGTGATTCTTCGCGATCTGGAAGACATGGATTACAAAGAGATTTCCGCTGTGTTGAACGTTCCGGAAGGTACGGTCAAAAGCCGTATCAGCCGCGGGCGCGCGGAACTTGCAAGGCTTTTAGGACGTATAGAAGGGCAGGTGGTTTAGATGGCCGACAAAACACAATTCGGCGGGCAGCAGAGAGGAAGTACAGAGGGGTTGACGTGCGCAAACTGCGAGCGGCTCCTCATGGATGCTCTGGATGGAACGCTTACGGGGGAGGAGCAGGCGGCGTTTGATCTGCATCTGATTCATTGCTCCGCGTGTACAAGCAGGATGGCGGATGCGCGCCGTGGCGCTGCCTGGATGGAGATGCTGAAGGACGCACCACCTGAACCACCGGACTCGCTCGTCAATCGCATCCTTGCGCAGACCTCGGGAATGAATCCTGGCCTGGCAGTCGCCGGTGCTCCGGTGCAGACGATGCCCACTTCTGGCAAGGTTCTCGCCTTCCGTCCCCGCTTCGCCGTGGGTGCGCAGAGCTTCGTGCGTATGGCGATGCAGCCTCGCCTGGCGATGACTGCGGCGATGGCGTTCTTCTCCGTTGCGCTTACCCTGAACCTGGTGGGCGTTCAAATCACGAAGGTTCGTCTCGCAGACCTGAAGCCTTCGAGCCTTCGCCGCAGCTTCTATCAGACCAATGCTCATGTGGTTCGTTACTACGACAACCTGCGTGTGGTGTATGAGCTGGAGTCTCGCGTGCGCGATCTGCAGCGGGACAATGATCGAGAGAATCAGCACCGCCGGACAGAAGAACCTGCAACCCCTACACCGGAGACAAAGAAACCCGCAGGCGGCGGCTCCAGTCGTCGCATCCCCGCTGCGAGGTTTACGACCGCTGCAATGAAGGCAGACCGGGCCAGAATTCTTGATGGAAATGCAGGTACATTCGTGCGGAAAAACGTTCGAATGACGGGGGTGTCGGCATGAGCTACGAAGAGCAGAAGTTCGCCAATCAGGATCCAACGGAACCTCAGACTAGCCAGCCGGGCTATGTTCCTCCGGCGGGCTATCCCGGCGGGGTGATCCCCCCACCCGTTCCTCCCACAACGCCGAACCCCGGGCTCGCCGCACTGCTTGGCTTTATTCCCGGCGTGGGCGCAATGTACAACGGCCAGCTGGTCAAAGGGCTCGTACATATCGGTATCTTCGCGGTGCTGGTCTCGCTGGCTTCCGATGTCAATGGAGTCTTTGGTCTCTTCGTTGCTGGATGGATCTTTTACCAGGTGATCGAAGCCCACCAGACCGCCGTGGCGCGGC
>JAHFTZ010000237.1:1263-4674 GCA_023265355.1 Terriglobus sp. | reverse complement strand
CGCCGACCACGGGAACCACCCCGTTCACCGCGTAGGTAAAGGGTTTGTCCAGAGGCACTGGAAGGGCGACATCAGCGAAGAGAGACACAGCTTCCAGTTTAGTGCCGTCAGCTCTTCAGGCCCATCGCTACCATGACGCGCTGGAGATCCTTCCAGGCTTCGCCCTTCATGCTGGGATCGCGGAGGAGATAGGCAGGATGGTAGGTGACGGCTGTCTGCGAGCCACGTACGTCATGCCACTGACCACGCAGAGCAACCAGAGGCTTCTTGACGCCAAGGAGATAGGTCGCGGCGATGGCCCCGAGGGCGACAATAAACTGCGGCTGCACGATGTCGATCTGTTCGACCAAAAACTGCGAGCAGGTATTGGCTTCGACCGGTTCGGGGTTGCGGTTGCCCGGAGGGCGGCACTTCACAATATTGGCGATGTAGACCTCTTCGCGCTTGAGGCCCATCGCGTTTATCATGTTGTTCAGAAGCTGACCGGCTTTGCCGACGAAGGGAACGCCGCTGGCATCCTCGTCCGCACCCGGGCCTTCGCCGACGAACATCAGGCGGGCGTTGGGGTTGCCATCAGCGAAGACGATGTTGCGACGGCCCGCGTAGGCCAGGGGGCAGCGTGTACAGTCGCCGATGTGATGGCGAATACTTTGCAGAGCCGCAGGCTTGTCGTCTGGCGAGGCGCGGTGCTGCGGAAGTTCGGCGCGAGCGTTGAAGCTGATCAGAGGCATATCGGGCGGGGCGAAGGCAGGCGATAGCTCAAGGGGAGCTGGCGGTGGCGGCGGTGCGGGCTTGGGCGGAGCGGAGGCATTCGTCCTCTGCTGCGATGCGGCAAAGGGCGAGAGAGATGGAGCTGCCGGAGCGGAGACCTGCGGTCTTACCGGCGAAGCGGGCGCTCGTGCTGGAGCCACTGCGGGTGCAGCCGCGACAGGTCGTGGCGCTTGCACAGGGGCAAGAAGGTTCGCAAACTCAGGACGCGGTTCTCCACGACGATAGAGATCGTAGACGCCCAGGTCGCGGAGGTAATCAACGTACGCGCGCAGGCGTTCTGTAGTCTCAGGTGTCATGCAGCTACTGCCATTCTAGACGGTGAGCGGCAACCCTACGCGCTTCGGCTCTGGAATGCCAAAACTGACGTGTCCCGATCGAATCTCGTCCTGCGCAACACGGCAGGCCTTGATGGAACGGGAGACGATGAGAGGCGATGCCCCGGACTGAAGCTGGCGTGCACGGCGAGCAGCACCCTTGACCAGGCTGTATTTATTCTGCAGAGAATCCTTCGGGGTCGTCATGTGCGTTTCCCTTCAGTGCTCAAATTGTCTTGCGGATGGTTTACTTTACCGCAAGCCCGCGTCCCCGAAAAGTTCTTTTTTCGATGATGATCGAATAATTGCCCGGCCTCAGGCCTATGCCCCGGTAAAACTGACCAGCGCCTGCGTCAGGCGCATCGAAGCCCCAGAGGTACGACAGGATGCCGCGAGAAGGGGAAGATCATCCTCGACGACGTCACGCTCTGTGAGCACAATGGCCTTCAGTTCTGCGACGGCGACATCCAGCACATCGTTCACGATGGCGTAGTCGTACTCCGCGATGTACTTCAGTTCGCTGGCGGCCTGCGCGAGGCGGCGCTGGATCACTTCTTCATCCGTCATGTGTTCGGCGGCGGAGCGGTTGCGCAGTCGCTGCTCCAGCACCTGCGGAGAGGGCGGCATGATGAAGATCGAGACGGCTTCGGGAACGCGTCCCATCACCTGCATCGCTCCCTGAACGTCGATGTCCAGGAGAAGATCACGGCCATGTTCCGCGGCGAGCGCAAGCGCCGAACGCGCAGTGCCGTAGTAATTGCCGAAGACACTGGCGTGCTCCAGAAACTCATCCGCCGCCATCATGCTTTCAAAGATTTCGCGCGTGGTGAAGTGATACTCACGCCCATCTTCTTCCGACCCACGCGGAGCACGCGTCGTATAGGAGACAGAGAAGTCCAGCCCCTCCACGAGAGAGCGAAGCTGCGACACCAGCGTGGATTTGCCTGAGCCCGAGGGCGCCGAGATGATGAAAAGAATGCCGGCCATGAAGGAATAACTATAAGTGTATACGGCGAAAGGGACCTATTCGAGGTTCTGAACCTGCTCGCGCGCACGTTCGATCTCCGATTTCACATCGAGCGCACGTTCGGTGATGCGCAGACTGTGCGCCGATCCGCCTGTTTTTGACAGCAAAGTGTTGGCTTCGCGATTGAACTCCTGCAGAAGAAAGTCGAGCCGCTTGCTCACTTCTCCGCCTGCGTCCAGCATCTGGAGAAAGTGGTCGACGTGCGCGTCCAGCCGGACCATCTCCTCATCCACGTCGCCGCGTTCCGCCAGCAGGGCGGCCTCTGTAAGAACGCGCTCCTCGCTGATCGGCGTATCCGCCAGGAGGGCGCGAAGGCGTTCGCGAAGTACCTCGGCCATCTGCGGTGCCGTCTCGGCGCGGAGCTTGCGGACTTCCGTGACAGCATCGCGGATGCGACCCATCTCGGCGCGAAGCTCGGCGACGAGCGCGGCGCCTTCGCGCTCACGCATGCGGTTCAGATCTTCGAGAAGCTGCGGCACCAGCGCCATGACTGCGGTTTGCAGTGCGGCCATATCGTCCGAGCCCGTGGGCGCGTCCGCGGAGAGAGCGCCGGGAACACGAAGAATGGCATTGAGATCGGGTGAGACGTTCAGGCGCAGTTCGCTTGCAGCCGTCTGAAAGGCCTCGTAGTGCGCGCGAACGACGGCCATGTTCACCTGCACGTTGGTTCGTGCGGAGCGATCGAGCTGTACGGTGATCTCCACGTGTCCGCGACGGACATGCTCCTTCAGCGCGCGCCGGAGATCCATCTCCAAAGCATCGCAGCCGGAGGGTAGACGAAGGTGCGGGTCGAGAAAGCGGTGATTGACACTCTTGGCGGAGATGGAAAATCCAAGTTGTTCCGACGCGCTGCCGGTCGCCGTGGCGAAGCCGGTCATGTAACGAACTGCGAGACTCATGCGATTCCTTCCGGGATTGGTTCTGGTACTTCTGCGGAACGTGGTTCATCCGCAAACTGCATCTCGTAGAGCCGGTGATACAGCCCACCGGCGGCGATCAGTTCCGCGTGCGACCCAAGCTCCACGATCTTTCCCTTTTCGATCACCGCAATACGATTCGCGCGGCGAACCGTCGCCAGGCGATGCGCTACGACGAAGACCGTGCGGCCCTCCATCAGGTTCGAGAGAGCTGCCTGCACGAGCGATTCGCTTTGGGTGTCGAGGGCTGAGGTTGCCTCGTCGAGAACCAGAATCGGAGCGTTCTTGAGTACCGCGCGTGCGATGGCCATGCGCTGCCGTTCGCCGCCTGAGAGCCGGAAGCCTTTTTCGCCGATCACGGTGTCGTATCCGTTCGGAAGGT
>JAHFTZ010000237.1:0-1253 GCA_023265355.1 Terriglobus sp. | reverse complement strand
TGCGTGACCTTGCCGATGAGCTTGCGCACGCTGTCGAGGGTGAGATCGCGAATGTCATGTCCGTCGAAAGTGATGCGTCCAGCCGTCACATCGAAGAAGCGCGGGATGAGTTTGACCAGCGTGGACTTGCCCGCTCCGCTCGGACCCACGAGCGCAAGCACTTCACCGCGCGGAACGACGAGATCAATCTCCGAGAGAACGAGTTTTTCTTCCGCATCATCCTCCTCCTGATAGCTAAAGCCAACGTTATCGAAGACGATGGTCTCTTTGAACTCTTTGAGGACGTGAGCGTTTTTCTTCTCCGGCACTTCATCCTGCGCGTCGAGGAACTTGAAGATATCCTCGCTGGCACCGAGCGCCTGCTGGAAGCTGTTGTAGAAGAGGGCGAATTTGCGCACAGGATCGTAGAGCGAGAAGACGGCAAAGAGAAACGCAATAAAGGATCCAGCCGTCATCTCATGGGCGACAATGCGCAGGCGTCCGACCCAGAGCAGGAGAGCGATGGCGATCGCACCGATCGCATCCATCAGTGGAGACGAGATGGCCTGTATGCTTACAGATTTGAGGTTGGCACGGAAGAGGCGGCGCGCGGCTGTACGGAAGCGCGTCATCTCCCAGCGTTCCATGCCGAAGGCCTTCACGATGCCGTTGCCCGTGATGGTTTCATGCAGAATATTCTGGATCTCCGCGAGTTTGTCCTGACCGCTGCGCGTCGTCTGGCGCACGCGACGGCCGATCCGCCGCGCCGAGGAGATAATGACGGGAACAAAAAGCAGAAGGATCCACGCCATGCGGCCACCGACGATCACCGCGACCGTGACCATAAAAATGAAGGTGAAGAGCTGCTGGAGAAATTCACTCAACACACTCGACATCGCCACCTGGACGCGCTCGATGTCATTGATGAGTGTGGAGAGCAAAGAACCGGTGCTATGTTTTTGGAAGAACGAGACCGACCGGCGCAGGACCGCGTTGTAGAGGTCGTTGCGAAGGTCTGTGATCATGCCGAAGCCAGCATAGTTCACAAGATAGGTTCCGGCGTAGTCGCAAACTCCCTTGATGACAGCAGAGATTACCAGCGCAAACGCGACAACCGTCCAGGCGTTGTGGAAGTGATGCGGAATGAAGTACTGCAGATCGATGTGCCAGTGTGTCCGCGGAACGTCGTAAACGAGAACACGGTCGGGCGCAGTGTCCGGGGACAGGACGTTGTCAAAGATCGGTTTTACCAGCAGAATACGGAACGCCGCCAG
>JAHFTZ010000236.1 GCA_023265355.1 Terriglobus sp. | reverse complement strand
GCTGCCGCTGATGGCGAGCTGGGGTGTCCAGACAAACTCCTGGCTCAGCGCCAGTGTCTTGGAGGGCAGGATGGAATCAGCAAAGCCCTCGTGCGAGGCGCGCAGGCTGTACTCCGATGGAGGCAGCGAGAAGAACACGGCGTGCTCCTCGGAGTCGCTCGTCGTCGTACGGTCGATGCCGGTCGCCTGGCTATGGACGGTGATGGTGGAATTTGAAACAGCCGCTCCGGTGGTGTCCGTGACTATGCCGGTGATACGGGCTGTCGTGGTTTGGGTAAATGCGGTCGCCGAAGCCGCAAGGAGAAGAGCGCAGGCCGTTCGAGCGAACTGGTGGAGCAACTTGGTTGGAAGCATACCCCGACTATAGAAAGTAAAGGTATCTCTAAAGTTATTACTTTATTAATATCCGATGAATATGCCATCTTTTGCCCGCATTTGAACGTGACTGCGTGTCCTGTCGCTATCCGCGATTGACGCAAAACCACGATTCTTATACCCTCGAAGGTGGCAGGGAATGCGGCGATCGCGACATTTGAGAGCGATTCTCCTCCGATTGAGGTCTGGCTTCTTCATCACAGCCGGCCGCAAACCCCAAATTTCCCCGCACATGCGGTTGAACAGAGAGAGTTTCTAATGGCAAATCATGTTTCTTCCTTGAAGCGCGCCCGCCAGACCGTGGCGAAGACCGCAGTCAACCGTGCCAACCGCACCAAGCTGCGCGGCATTCTTCGCCAGATGCGCGAGTCCCTCGTTGCTGGCGATGCGAAGTCGGCGGCTGAGCAGTACCGCTCCACCGTTTCCGTGCTCGACAAGAGCGTGCAGAAGGGCGTCCTTCACGCCAACACCGCTTCTCGTTACAAGAGCCGCCTCAATGCCCGTCTGAAGACGCTGGCGACCAAGGCCGCTTAAGTAATCCCGATTCTGTTGTCACACATTGTTCTCAGCGAGGCGCCTGTCACCGGGCGCCTCGTTTTTCTTGCGCTCCGCGCCGTACACTTCTCTCAGGATGCCTCTCTCCGATCTCGATAGCCGCGCTGTGCGTGGCGAAGATAAAGTCTCCACCGTCAAGCTTCACGCGGTGCAGTATGTCATCGCCTTCATCGTCCTGATTCTGATGACAGGGCTGTGGCGTCTCCAGGTGCTGGGAGCGAGTAATTACCGCGTCCTTGCAGAGGCCAATCGCATCCGCAAGGTTCCCATCCTGGCACCGCGTGGAAAGATCTTCGATCGCGAAGGCCGTCTGCTCGTCGACAACTACTCTTCCGTTGCGGCCTATCTTCTGCGCGAGCAGATGCAGAATCCCGACACCGATCTGCCCATGATCTCCGCGGGCCTTAACATTCCGGTCGAGCAGTTGCAGTACACGCTGCGCAAATACAAGCTCGCGCCCAAGTACCAGCCCATTCCCCTCAAGCAAGACATCACGCCCGACGAGCAGGCCTTCATCGAGGCCCACCGCAACGAGCTTCCCGAACTGGAGACCATCGAAGAGCAGCGTCGCCTCTACCCGCGCGACGGCTTCGCCTCTCATCTCATCGGCTACGTCGGTGAGGTCAGCGAACAGATGCTCAACCAGGAGCGCTACGCCCTGTACTCTCCCGGAGACGTCGTCGGAAAATCCGGCGTGTAGCAGAGCTACGATGCCCTCCTGCGCGGTGTCGACGGCTCCCGCGATGTCATCGTGAACTCCCACGGACGCGAACTCGGCCGCCTGGGCGAAGAGCTTGCCAAACCCGGCCAGGATATCCGCCTCACCATCGACCTCGATCTGCAGATGGCGGCGGAGAAGGCGCTCGAAGGCAAGAACGGCGCGATCGTCGCCATGGACCCGCACAACGGCGAGATCCTCGCCATGGTCTCCCGCCCCAACTTCGATCCTAACCAGTTCGCCGTTCGCCTCACGCGTGGCTACTGGAATCAGCTCCTCACCGATCCCGAGCATCCGCTGCTGAACAAGGCCATCCAGGCGCAGCTTGCTCCTGGTTCCACCTTTAAGATCATCATGTCCGTCGCCGGTCTGGAAGAGGGCGTCGCGCAGGATCTGAAGGTGAACTGCACCGGAGGAGCGGACTTCTACGGACACTTCTTCAAGTGCGACGCACGCCACGGCGGTGTGAACATCTATAACGCAATTCCGTTGTCCTGCGATATCTTCTACTACACCCTCGCGCAGAAACTCGGCATCGACACGATCGCAAAGTATGCCACCGAGCTGGGCCTTTCTCAGCGCACCGGTATCGATCTCCCTGAAGAAGCCAGCGGCATCATGCCCAGCACCAGGTGGAAGATGAAGAACTTCCACGACAAGTGGTACGCCGGAGAGACCATCTCCGTCGGCATCGGGCAGGGAGCCATCGCCGCAACGCCGATCCAGATGGCGCGCGCTCTCTCGGGTGTTGCTTCCGGCGGAGCCCTCGTCCGTCCGCATGTTCTGTCGCCCGATCAGATTCCCGCCAGCGAGCGCCAGGCCTATGAAGAAAACTTTCCCGGCAGCGGCGCGAAGGCAGTCAATATTAAAGCGGAGAACTGGCAGATCATCTCCGACGCCATGGCTGAGACCATGAACACCGGAACCGCCGCCGGGGCGCATATGGATGGGGTAGATTTCGCAGGCAAAACGGGAACGGCTCAGGTCATGAGCGGCGACGCCAGAATGCGCGCAGGCAATGGCCGTAAGACACAGGCCAACGCCTGGTTCGTCGGTATGGTGCCGCGCCGCAATCCCGATATCGTAGTGGCCGCTCTCATCGAAAATGGCGAATGGGGAAAGTACTCTGCCAAGTTGGCCGCCGAGGTCATCAGCACCTTCATCGATAAGCAGCGCAAGAAAGACAACAACCTCCGCATCGCTGAAGTAAAGCCAAAGCCCACAGAAGAAGCTCCCGCCAAGCCGGAGCAGAAGCCCGAACAGGCGCCTGCGGCAGTCGTTCCGGAGAAGCCCCGCATCTCGGGAGTAGGGAACTAGGTTCATGGCCCGCTCCTCTACCTTCCGCGATTTTGACTGGACGCTCCTCGGCTTTGTTCTGCTGATGTCGGTCATCAGTGTCGGCGAGATCTATTCTGCGACGCTGCATACGAAGTTCCACGGCTTCCACACCAAGCAGATCGAGTTCCTGGCCGTCGGTCTCGTGCTCATGTTTCTCATCTCGCTGGTGGACTACCACCGCCTCATCGAGATCTCCCCCTGGCTCTACGGCATTGGCCTCACCTCGCTCGTGGCGGTCAAACTCGTAGGCCAAAAGGTCCTGGGTGCGCGCCGCTGGATCCGTTTTCCCGGCAACATTCACTTTCAGCCGTCGGAGTGGGTCAAGCTCTTCCTGATCCTCGCCGTCGCGCGCTTTTTCTGGAATCTCTCGGGCCGCGAGTTGACCTGGGGAGACATTGCCAAAGCCTTCGCGATGGTAGGTGTGCCTTTGCTCCTGGTCCTTAGCCAGCCCGACCTCGGAACTTCGATGACGTATGCCCCCGTGCTCGTCATGGGACTTCTGCTCGGCGGCATCCGTTTGAAACAGGCGTCCATCCTGATCGTCAGCTTTCTGGTGCTCTTCGTTGGCGTCTGGAATAGCGGCAAAGTCCTCAAGCCGTACCAGAAGGCCCGCCTTACCAGCTTCTCGCATCCGGAAGACGACCCCCGCGGCAAGGGGTACCAGGTGCAGCAGTCCCTCATCGCCGTCGGCTCCGGTGGCATCTGGGGCAAGGGTGCAACCAAGGGGACACAGACGCAGGGCGACTTCCTCCCCATTCCGTACACCGACTTCATCTTCGCCGCGCTCTGCGAGGAACACGGCTTCGTCGGCGCGGCGCTAGTCCTGATCCTCTACTTCCTGATCTTCATGCGTCTGGTGCAGAACGCCCAGACGGCGAAAGACCTTCCCGGCACCTTTATCGTGATGGGGGTCGTATCTATCATGGTCTTTCAACTGGCTATTAATGTGGGCATGGTGGTCGGTCTCGCTCCCGTTACGGGAATTCCGCTGCCACTGTTAAGCTACGGCGGATCCAGCGTGATCTTTACTTTTCTTGCACTTGGGATCGTGATGAACGTCCGCATGAGCCGCTTCGTGAATTAATTTTCTTAGGATCGGCAGGCACAAATCGCCAGCGAGCGGAGTCTACGGAAACAGAATCCTTCTTGAGGCGAATCTCATGCTGAGAACGAAGCGCACGTTAGGCCTTCTCCTGTTCCTGTCTTTGTCAGCTCCAGTAGCCTTTGCGCAGTGCACCGCAGCCTGTCCTGATAAGCGCATCTTCTCGGTGCAGGCGACTGGAACGGCATCCGCAGACGCTGACAGCGCAGCCGTGCATGTGGGCTATAAGGTCTTCGGAGCGGATGCGCAGAGCGCGTATTCCACGGCTTCGCAGGCTTCCAAAACGATCATGGACGCCATTCTTCGCCTCGGTCTGGCGAAGACTTCAGTTGAGAGCAGCAGCCAGGTAATCGAACACACCCCAGCCTGGGAGCTACAGCAAAGGCCGCTCTCGACCGAGGAACGACAGCACATTCAGTTCACAGTAGCTCAGTCCTGGATCGTCCAAGTGAAGCCGGCCGCCGCGGCCGCTGCCCTACATGCAGCGATCGAAGCAGGAGCGAACGAGAGTGGATGGATCGAATGGAAAGTTTCTGATCCTACAACTCTGCAGGCGAAGGCCTCGGCTCAGGCACTGGCCAATGCTCGGACGATCGCTGAAGCCACAATGAAGAACTCGGGGGCGCATCTCGGGCAGCTTCTAAGCG
>JAHFTZ010000235.1 GCA_023265355.1 Terriglobus sp. | reverse complement strand
ACGCCGCGCATCCAGGCCGCCAGGATGATGATCCACGAAGCCATCGCCCCGAGAATGTCTCCAATGCCTGGAATCAGGCCGATGACGCCGTCCAGACCGAACCGTATGTTGGTTCCGGGGATTCGAAGAAAATCGTCGAGGATGTGCGAGAGATAGTCGAGATTCTCATCGCTGAAGAGCGATGCTCCCCGCTGTGTGCGGGGAGAGAGAATCTCGGGCTTTTGCGTAGGCGGCATGGAGTCTGCTATTTCAGATGCGGTTAGGGTCGAGATCAATGGTCGAGAGTCAGATTTTGAGGAAGATCCGTTTGCGATAGAGCGGGTAGACGATCAGCCAGCAGACGGCGACAAAGGTGAGCGAATAGAGAAGGGATGCCACGCCGGAGCTGGAGATGGCATGGCTGAGCGCCTGGATGTAGGGGCGCTTGACGTTCACGCCGGGAGCGACGTGGATCGCGCTCAGGATGCTGTCGCCCACTTCAGAGACCATATACGCCGCGATCGCATTCGTTCCGAAGACAAGCAAGGGTTTGTAGATCGTGGGGTGCGTCGGGTCGTCGGCGCGGTCGTTCTTGCTGCGACCGAAGCGCTTGATATCGATGAGGTAGATGAAGAGCGCGAGGAGAAGGAGGCTCCACCCACCGGCCCAGAGGGAGAAGGAGCTGGTCCAGAGCTTCTTGTTGATGGGGAAGGCGAGATGCCAGGCTCCACCGAGGAGCAGAAAGCCGATGCCCGCATACTCAATGCCCTTGGCCTTCTGCATCGTGGAGCGGGAGGTCCGCAGCCAGATGCCGGCGAGGATGCCGAAGAGCGCTGTGGCAACAGCGGGAATCGTGGAGAGAAGGCCTTCAGGATCGCGTGTTCTCTCGTAGAGATGGGACGCGCTGAAGACGTGCCGGTCGATGTAGGCGACCAGGTTGCCGTCGGGATCGTTGATGGGGATCTCGTGCGTCGGTGTGCCGAAGCCAGGAACAGGGATGAAACGCATGATCGCCCAGTAGCCGACCAGGCATGCAGCCGCCGCAGCGGCGAGGAGAACAGCGCGCTGCTTCAGGTCGCGCAGCAGAAGGTAGAGGCTGGCGACGATAAAGTAGCAAACCGCGATGCGCGGAAGCACGCCGTAGACGCGGAAGGTCTGCAGATGGAAGAGGGGGGCGTTATTGACGATAAGGCCGAAGAGGAAGAGCATCGCCGACCGCTGCAGGGTGTGCAGAAAGATGGTCGTCTTCGTGACTCCGCGCGCGAGACGGGCCTCTGTGGAGAGCACCGTAGACAGGCCGACGAGGAGCAGAAATGTTGGAAAGACGAGATCCGTGGGGGTAAAACCATTCCACTTGGCATGCTTGAGCGGGAAGAAAGCGCCTTCCCCCGTCTGGTTGTTGACCAGGATCATGAACCCGATGGTGAGGCCGCGCAGAACATCGAGCGAGAGCAGGCGAGCGGGCTTCTTCATGGTGCGCGCGGCGGAGTCTGTGCGAATGACGTCGGTGTCGATGGTCCGGGAGATCGTTGGATCGTTGGTCATTGGTCTCGTTGTCTTGTTCTATGGGGCTGTTGTTCTATGGAGCCAGGTTGAGTTCTTTGGCGATAGCGAGTGCCGCCGCGTAGCTGTTGCCAGAAGGCGTGGAACTGTATGCATTCTGGCGATGATTCCAAGTATCGCCGAAAGCGTACCAATCGATGGTTGCGGGTGAGGAATTTGTTTCGAGCGCGTGGTCGAGCGAGTCGAAGAACATCTTCCATCGAGGCATGTAGTAGTCGCGGGTAAGTCCGGCCCAGTTGCGGTTGCCGTACTCGTGCAAACCAGACTCGCTGGCGTGGCGGTCGCCCCATGTGGTCATGATCGAACGCGCGTCGTAGTTGATCTGTTCCAACTCGGCAGAAGTTGACGACCATGCAGGCAGGTAAGAGAGCCAGCGGCCGAGGAGAAAGAATTCATTGGTGGCGAGCGACGCGTCTTCGAGCTCCATGAGATGCAGCCAGCGCTCGGTAAGAGTGTGGAGCCGTGCGCGGTCTTTTGCTTCGTATGCTGCCTTGATGGCCGGGAGCATGCGGCGTGTCTCGTCTCCCAGGACCTGGCGGGCGAGGTCGGTAATGTCGTAGCTGTAGCTGGCGGTGTTGCGAAGCTCGGGTGAGACCTGGAGAAGTTCTGTCAGAGCGGGTTTGAGATCGTCGATCTCGTAGCGCATGACGTCCGGGGCCCATGTGGCGGCTTTGATCGCAGTGAGCGAGGGCTGCGCGTCGAAGAGCGATTCATGGGAAGAATCCCGTTCGCCGTGATGACGCTCGCCATCGCCGCGATAGCCATACGCCGTTCGCTGAATGATCTGCCATGCCTTTTCAGCGTGCGGATCGACGGCACCGTAACGGCGTTGGGCGTAACCGCTCGTCCAGGAGCCGATGTCGACGGCGTCCTTGTGCCAGGCCATCTCGGTGTAGAGGTCGAAGGCGAAGGGATTGGTGTCGATCCCCTCAGTGAAGAGAGCTGTACCGGAGATTTTGCTGCCTTCCTTTGCCGCCATGAGGGGCATGCGGACGGCGTAGTCGTAGAGTGGTGCACCCATGGTGGTGCGTCCGCCGAACTCCCACAGACCGCCGTAGAGCCAGCGCGCGCCACGGAACTGTGTGTCGCGATGGTCGTTGGGATAGCGGCCCTGTTCGATGTCGGCGATAAGAATTTTGGAGATATCCACGCCAGCGAGAAGTTCGGGCCGGGGGCTGTCCTGCCAGGCCATCATGAACCAGAGTGCATCGGGGTGGGCTTTGAGCAGCGCGGTCTGAACGGCGTGTGCGGCTGCGGGAACGTCGACGTCCCCGGATTTCCCGCCTTCCTGGAAGACCTCCATGTCATAAAGCGTGCTGTCGCCAAAGATCTCGCGTTGGTGACGGTAGAAGCTGGCGGCGAGTTTGGCGAAGGCGGGATCGCGAGGATCGAGCCAACCCGGACGCATGAATCCGTTCCAGTCCCCCTGCTTGGCGACGACGTGCGAAGGCACCTTCGTGGCGAAGTCCGCGGGGACGACACCGAAGTAGCCGGGGAGAACGGGCGTGATCCCCACTTCGCGGAGCATGGCCACAATCTGCTTTGCGGAGTCTGCGCGCTTCTTCAGGAGTTCGAGAGAGATGGGTTCGATGAAGCAGCACATATTTCCCATGAGCTGCCAGTTCTGGTGCGCCGGGTGTGTGATCCAGCGGCGGATGTCTGCGTCGGCGTAGCCAATATCGCGGAAGGCCTGATACAGCACGAGATCCGCTCCGCGTTGAATCAGGATGGCGTTGGTGCCGGAGAGGGCGAAGATATCGATTTCGTGCCGCCAGCGCGCGAGATCCCAATACGGAGTGGAGTAGCCGTCCGTGTTCTCGTTGAGAGCGTAGCGAATCGGATAGGGCGCGTCCAGATCGATGGGCGTGGCCACAGCCGGAAGCACCAAACCAGCCCGGCCGAGCTGGGAGCCGTTGGTGGAAACATTAAGGTGGGCGACATATTTGAGATACCAGTTCACGCCGTAGAGGAGCGTCGGCGTGGTGGCGGCGGAGACCGCAATGTTGCCCTTTGTGCCGGAGATATGAAAGCCGTCCCGGACTCCCGGTGTGAGCCGCAGGTGAAACTGCGAGGCAAGGTGGGGCATGACGCGCCGAAGGACGGCCTCCGCCGGTGCGGCGCTTTGAGCGCTTGTTGCTGCGGCAAGGAGGCAGAGAAGGAGGGCGGCGGCGCGTGAAAGCATGGGAATACTGTAGCGGCTCCGCAAGTGCTTTGGCGCGGAAGGATAGAGAAAACGGCGCTTGCTGATACAATCAAAAGCGGTACGGCGGCTATAGTTCAGGGGTTAGAACGCGGGTCTGTGGTTCCCGATGTCGAGGGTTCAAATCCCTCTAGCCGCCCCAATTTTCTCCTCCCCGCCCGGTGGGTAAAGGCTCCTCTTGCAGATAAAGAAGACAGAGCAGAGTGCGGGCGGTCTGTATGTAGGTACGTCCGGTTGGGCGTACGCAAGCTGGAAGCCGGAGTTCTATCCCAAGGCTGTCCCGGCGAAGAAGTTCCTGGAACACTATGCGACGCGGCTGAACTCCTGCGAGGTGAACTACACCTTTCGGGCGCTCCCGTCTGTGACGCAGTTGGAAAACTGGCTGGCGGCTGTGGGAGATTCTGGGTTCCGGTTTTCCTTTAAAGCTCCTCAGGGCATCACGCACTTCAAGCGATTGAAGGACTGTGGCGAGGCGCTGGAGACGTTTTTGTCTTCGCTGGAGCCGGTACGACAGGCAGGCAAGATCGGCTGCGTCCTGTTTCAGTTGCCGCCAAACTTCAAATGCGATATCGAGAAGTTGCGCGAATTCCTGAGCCTGCCCGCAATGAAACGGGCGAGCCAGGTTGCGTTTGAGTTCCGCAACGCCTCGTGGTTCTGCGAGGAGGTTTACGCAGTGCTGCGGGAGCATGGCGTGGCCGTCTGTATTGCGGAGAGCGACGACCTGGAGACGCCCGAGAGCTTCACCGCCCCTTTCAGCTGCTACCGTCTGCGGATGGCAGGCGGATACGCAGGCGCTGCCGTGACAGCCTTCGCGGAGCGGTTCGCCGCGCTGAGCAAGGAGCGCGAGGTCTACGTTTACTTCAAGCACGAAGACGAGCCCGCCGGTCCGCTTGCTGCCGAGCAGATGTTGATCGAGACGCGCGCCCTTTGACGTCTGACCTGATACAGGAGTTCGAGCCCCGGAGATGGTTGCAGAACGGACACCTCCAGACGATCG
>JAHFTZ010000234.1 GCA_023265355.1 Terriglobus sp. | reverse complement strand
TCCCGCTGGCCCAGGAGTTTGGGATTACGCGCGAGATCGATGACCGCGTCATGTGCCCTCTGCCCACGGGCGCCGTTGCGATCGAGAAGATCTGCTTCTCTGCCATGCAGAGCATGATCGCTGCGATCGTGGTCTTCCCGCTCGCGTATTACGTGCCCACGCAGCATCCCCTCTTCCACGTCACCAGCTGGCCGTTCATGATCACGGTTCTGGTACTGGCTTCCCTGACGGCAGGAGCTCTCGGAATGACCATCGGGACCTCGGTCAAGCCGCAGCAGATTGGCCTTATCTTTGGCGTGGTCGTCATGCCGATTACCTTTCTCGGCTGCGTCTACTACCCCTGGGCTGCGTTGATCCACGTTCGCTGGCTACAGATCGGTGTTCTGGTGAATCCCATCGTCTATATGTCGGAGGGTCTGCGCGCCGCCCTGACACCGGCGCTACCGCACATGAACGAGGCGGCCATTCTGCTTATGCTCGTCGGATTTCTGGCGCTGCTCACATGGCTGGGCGTGCGTGGTTTCCTGCGACGCGTTATCGGCTAGCGTTCAAAATAAGCGAAGGGATGTCGGAGGCAGCCTCTCGTGGAAAGAAGATGCTGAAGACCGTGCCAGAAGTAGAGTGGCCTGCGGTCATTTGCCTGCTGCGCAGACTGAGAACTCCCTTGTGCTTTTCGACGATCTCCGCGCTGACCCAGAGACCGAGCCCGGTTCCTGTCGCTTCCTTCGTCGTGTAGAACGGTTCGAAGATCCGCAGGCGCACGTCGTCGCTCATACCCGTGCCCGTATCGGCCACAGTGACGCGGACGCCCTCGACGCCCTGCAACGTCGCTTTGCGCACGCGGATACGCAGAAGCCCATCGGCGGACATGGCATCCACTGCATTTCCCACCAGGTTCGCCAGCAGCTGCCGCAGTTCGCCGGTAAATCCGAAGATCTCCGCCGTGGCATCCACGCGGCGCTCCACGCGCACGCCGGCGGACTGCATACGTCCTGTGTGGAGTGCCAGGACCGAGTTCACCACCTCACCCAGGCGGACCATCTCCGGTCTTGAAGAAGAACGATAGAACCGCAGCGTCTGCTGTGTGATCTCGCCCACACGCGATAGCTCACGCTGCGCCAGCGAAGCATACTCCAGGGCCTCTGCATCCAGCGAAGGATGGTGTTGCAAAAGAAAGAGAAGATTCGTGACGCTTTCCAAGGGATTATTGATCTCGTGGGCGATCGAGGCCGCGAGCCGCCCGGCGGCGGCCAGCTTCTCCGAGCGGCGCATCGCCTCTTCCGCGCGGACACGCTCAGTCACTTCAGTCACGACAAGGCCTACCCAGCGAACGTGCTCTCCCGTTCGCACCGGATAGAAGTTGCAGATCCACACGCGTTTCAGCGTGGATGAATCGGCTTCTCCAAAGTTACCCGTCAGTTCCATGTCGTGGACGACTTCGCCCGTTTCAAAGACCTGCTCGGCGATCTTTTCGACCTGAGCAGCAAGGTCGGTGTCGGCGCACGTTTCGCGCATGGTTCGCCCAAAGTGGTCCGCTGCCGGACGTTGTGTGATGCGTGCGAGGAACTCATTGATCCGCACGTACCGGTATTTTCTGTCGAAGAACGCGAAGCCGATGGGAGCGTTGCCCAGCATGGAATCGAGCAAGGCCAGGGTTTCGCGCAGGCCGCTGCGCTGAACCTCCAGATCATGCACCATCGCATTAAAGCTTTGAGTCAGTCTCCCGGCTTCATTCCGCGTCGTAACGCGAAGCGGAAAAGCTCCCAGGGCTTCAGGATCCCGGCTCAGGCTCTCTGTGGCGCGATTCAGACTGCGCAACGGCCGAGAGACGGAATGAGCCAGAAGTCCGATCAGAAAGAAGTCCGCGAGCAAAGCACAAGACGCATAGACCAGTGCATTGTTGACAAAGGCATTCAGCGAACGGAGGTTGATCGTCTCGTCAGGCAGGAGCCAGACAACCGCTGCGGGGCGTCCATCGACCACCACCTCCGCCACCCCCTCGCTGTTTCCCTTCCGCGTGGTAAGGGCATCGAAGTGCGGAATGCGGTTCTGGCGATTGAGCGCAAGGCTCTCATCCGCATCCAGACCGGAGCTCCCGCCTTCGCTCGTGACCAGGCTGTTTCCCTGCATATCGGTAATGCGCACAGCCACGATGGAGGTAGAGGAGCGGATAGCCTCCGCCAGTCGCTCCAGTTCGGCCCTGTCTCCCCGACGTAGAGGGTCAACAGCCAGGCGGGCCAACAGGCGAGCCTGCGCTTCGATGCGCAGCATATCGCGGCGATGGATGTTTCGCATCTGCGAACGCATGTTCATCCACAGAAACACGGTCAGTACAGAGATCTGCAGCAGGATCGTGCCCAGCAGAAGTTGCCCGAGAATCGTCCGCGGAACCCATCCTCGCTTGGTGATCACCATGGCTTATGACTTTACCTCTTTCAAGCGGCTGCTCTCCGTTGAAGCAAACTTCCTTGCAAGATCTTTCGCGATCTGCACGCCATGGAAGCGTCCATTTTCGATGAAGATCTCGTTCGTTCTCTCGCCCGCCACGATCACCCCTGCGAGGTAGATTCCAGCAACGTTGCTCTCCAGCGTCTCCGGATCGCGGATGGGACAGCGTGCGTTCTCTGCGTCCAGGCGCACGCCAAGGCTCTCGATAAACGTAAAATCCGGATGATATCCGGTCAGAGCGAAGACGAACTGGTTCGCAATCGTCTTTTCGCCTGCCGGTGTCTGGAGGGTCACCGTATCTTCGTCGATCTTTGTAACCGTGGAGGAGAAGTACGCCGTGACCTCGCCGTTCTTCACGCGATTGTTGATGTCGGGAAGAATCCAGTACTTCACGTGGCGGTGCATCTCGGTCGCGCGATGCACCAATGTGACCTTGGCGCCATGACGCCACAGATCGAGCGCAGCAATCGCCGCGGAGTTCTTTCCACCGATGACAAGAACATCCATTCCGAAGTACGGATGCGGTTCGTTGTAATAGTGCTGTACCTTCGGCAGCTCTTCGCCTTCGATGCCGAGATAGTTCGGCAGATCGTAGTATCCGGTGGCGATGACCAGCTTCTTCGCGTTCATCTTCACGACGCGCTCGAAACGGTCCACCGTCTTCACCTGGAAGTTCCCATCTTCACCGCTGACGCTTTCCACTCGGTGATATTGACGGACGTCCAGAGCGTAATGTTCCGCCACCTTGCGGTAGTACTCCAGAGCCTCGCTTCGTGTTGGCTTCTGGTTGGGGCTGCTGAAGGGCATATTGCCGATCTCCAGAAGCTCGGGCGTGGTAAAGAACGTCATGTGCGCGGGATAATGAAAGAGAGAGTTGCACAGGCAGCCTTTGTCTACAAGGACCACGCGCAGCCCGGCCCTCTGCGCTTCAATCGCACACGCCAGTCCGGTTGGCCCCGCTCCAATCACCAGCACGTCAAATTCTGCAGAAGTCTTCATGCTTCTATTCAAACATCCTCCAGCTTGGAGGACATAACGCGGAAGCCACGCACCTGTGTCGCATCGAGGCGCATCCCACACTTCAAGGAGTTCTTTATGTCCGATAGTTCGCTCGAAACGCTCAAGCACGGCCCCGCCTCCAGCGGCGTCAACGACCTCATTCTCAAGCGCTGGAGTCCGCGTGCCTTTGCGGCCACGCCCGTCTCCAAACCCGATCTCCGCAAGATCTTCGCCGCCGCCGCCTGGGCGGCCTCCAGCTTCAACGAGCAGCCCTGGCGCTTTCTGCTGGGAATCAAGGACGATCCGGACCACGGCGAGGTCTACAAAAAGATCTTCAGCTCCCTGGTGGAGTTCAATCAGCAGTGGGCGCAGTCGGCACCGGTTCTTTATGCGTCGGTTGCGAAGAAGACCTTCAGCACCAATAGTTCACCGAACAAGGTTGCCACGCACGACGTAGGCGCAGCTTCAGCCACGGCGTGCCTGCAGGCGATCGAACTCGGCATCCACACGCACGGCATGGGCGGTTTCGATGCAGAGACGCTGCGCGCCTCCTTTGCGATTCCCTCGGACTTTGAGCCCGTCGCCGTCTGGGCGCTCGGCTACCTCGGCGATCCGGAATCCCTGCCGGAGCACTTCAAGGAGCCCGAGCTGGCCCAGCGTTCACGGAAAGAGCTGGATGAGTTCGTCTTCATGGGTTGGGGTGAAGGCATTACGTTTTAGTGAACGGGATCGGGTGCCTGCACAAGGCACCCGATCCGCGTTATTGAAGAATCGCGACTCCGCCGAACTCTCCCGCGATGCGTGCCTTCCACTCCGCCGGTCCTGTCTCGTGGACGCTTACGCCGCGCGCATCCACCGCAACGGTCACAGGCATATCCTTCACGTCGAACTCGTAGATCGCCTCCATGCCGAGGTCCTCAAACGCCAGCACCTTCGATCCCTTGATCGCCTTCGAGACCAGGTAGGCCGCGCCGCCGACAGCAATTAGATACACCGCGCCGTGATCGCGAATCGCGTCGATCGCGATCTGCCCGCGCTCACTCTTGCCCACCATCCCCAGAAGCCCGGTCTGTTCGAGCATCTGGCGCGTGAACTTGTCCATACGCGTCGCCGTCGTGGGTCCTGCGGGTCCGACGACCTCCTCGCGGACGGGATCCACTGGACCGACGTAGTAGATAAACCGGTTGGTGAAATCCACAGGGAGCTTCTCGCCGCGGTTGAGCATGTCGGTCATCCGCTTGTGCGCCGCATCGCGCCCTGTCAGCAACTTGCCGCTCAGCAAAACGGTCTCGCCCGTCTT
>JAHFTZ010000233.1 GCA_023265355.1 Terriglobus sp. | reverse complement strand
GTGGCAGACTTTTCCGATCAGAAGGACGAATGCGATGAAGAGCAGGAGCGACCATCCCGCGCGGAGGCCGTCCTTCCCGAAGAAGATCTTTCTCTGGGGAGAGGCTTCGGGCGGGACAGCAGAAGCATCGTCTTCTGCGGGCGGATACCACGTGGTCGCGCCGGTTTCTGCAATGGGAAGCGCGGTCGGCGGGTTATTGGGATCCATCTCTTCGGGCATCTGGTTTCCTTTGGCGCGGAATCCCACCAAGATACGTGATCCCGGAGTACGTGTCTGTTGCAAAAACGTCGAACTAGGCAGTCTGCTCTTCGAGCGCTATGGAGATCTCTTCCCACTCGTGCATCAGAGCCTCGTGCTTCGCGCGAAGCTCGGCGATGGCATTACTGAGGCGCTGCGACTCTTCTGCGGAGCGGAAGGTGCTCAGGTCCGTCTCGTGCTGCGTGATTTGCTCCTCGATGCGGGGCATCTCGTTTTCGGTGAAGATGAGCCGGTCCTGCAGCTGTTTGAGCTTAATCGGATTCAGGCGCTTCACGTTGGATGCAGGAGCCGGCGTCGGGACGCTGACCACGGGAGGTGGCGTCGGTTTGAGCGACTGCACAATGGCTTCGGGACCACCCTGTTTCCGCCAGAGATAGTCCTCGTAGTTGCCGGGGAAGACCTGAACGCCGCCGTGCTCCACCTCGAAGACGCGGGTGGCCAGGCCATCGATAAAGTAGCGATCATGCGAGACAAAAAGAACCGTTCCCGTGAAGGCGCGGATGGCATCCAGCAAAACGTCCTTCGCCCGAAGATCTAGATGGTTCGTCGGTTCGTCGAGCAGAACGAAGTTGGCGGGCGAAACCAGCATGCGCGCCATGGCGTAGCGGTTACGCTCTCCGCCGGAGAGCACGCCGAGCTGCTTGAAGACGTCGTCCCCGGAGAAGAGGAAGGCACCCAGAAGGTTGCGCAGATCGGTCGTCGCCACGCGTGGCGCGGAGGAAGAGATATCGTCCAGCATCTTCGCGTTGGGGTCGAGCACCTTGTACTGGTCCTGCGCGAAGTAATCCGACTGAACATTATGCCCGTGCCTGACGGCGCCCGAGGTAGGCTCTTCCAGCATGGAAAGCATGCGGATGAGCGTCGATTTACCCGCGCCGTTTGGGCCGACCAGGGCGATGCGGTCGCCGCGTTCGATGGTGAAGTTGACGTTGGAGAGAACCTGCTTCTCGTCGTAGCGTTTGGAGAGGTTCGTAACCTCGCAGACGGTGCGTCCAGAGGCGGGCGGTTGCGGGAAGGAGAAGTGGATCGTCTCTTCTTCTTCCGGAACCTCGATGCGTTCGATCTTCTCCAGCTCCTTGATGCGGGACTGCACCTGCTTGGCCTTGGTGGCCTGCGCGCGGAAGCGCGAGATGAAGGCCTCCAGCTGCTCGATGCGGTCTTTCTGGTTCTTGTACGCGGACATCAGCTGGGTACGACGCTCGTCCTTCTGTTTGACGAACTTCTCATAGCCGCCGGTGTAGAAGTGCAGCCGCTTGTTCCAGACTTCGGTGATCTTGTTGACGGTTACGTCCAGAAAATAGCGGTCATGCGAGATCAGGATAAAAGCGCGCGGATAGTTGCGGAGGTAGTCTTCGAGCCAGTTGCGGGTTTCGAGATCGAGATGGTTCGTCGGCTCGTCGAGGAGAAGAAGCGCGGGTTTTTCCAGCAAAAGCTTGGCCAGCGCGATACGCATCTGCCAGCCACCGGAGAACTCCTCCGTGCGGCGAGCCCAATCTTCTTTGCTGAAACCGAGGCCACCAAGGACCGCGCCCACCTGTGCGTCCAGATTGTAGAGATCGTGCGTATGTAGCGTGTCCGAGACCTCGGAGAAGCGGTCTGCAGCCGCGGCGTACTCCGTCGAAACAGGATCGAGCTCGGCGAGCTTGGTGGAGAGCGTCTCCATCTCCAGCTCCATGCTCTGCACGGCGTGGAAGACCGACAGGCACTCCTCAAAGACCGTGCGGCCGGAGAGGGCGAGGCCGTCCTGAGGCAGGTAACCGATGGTCAGGCCCTTGGAGCGCTGCATGGTGCCGCCGTCGAGCGAATCGAACCCGGCGATGACTTTAAGCAACGTGGATTTGCCCGTACCGTTACCGCCGACCAGGCCGGTGCGTTCGTCGGGGGTAATCAGCCAGTTGGCGCCTTCGAAGAGGAGTTTGTGGCCGAATCTTTTCTGGCCGTCTGAAATTTGAAGCATCTCCTCTATTTTCGCATCAGTAAACCTCCGAAAATCGGAGCGTGACAGCGATAGATCGCATCTGAGAAAAAGTAAGCGAGGATTGAGCGTGAACGAAGATCTATCGGACCGGGAAAAAAAGACCAATCCCAAACGCGGACGTGTCTGGAAATGGTTAGGTGCGATCACGGGCAGCCTCCTTCTGCTGTTGGCGATCGCGTTTATCTACATCGCCAGGCACCTGGAGCCGATTATGAAGAAGCGCGTGGTGGATACACTTTCCGCGCGGTTTCATTCGCCGGTGGAGCTGGATGAGCTGCATATCGGAGCTTCAAAGGGGCTGGGTGTAACGGGACGCGGCCTGCGCGTGATGTACATCCTGAATACCAACGAGCAGGGAAAGCAGCGGACGCTGCCAATGCTGGAGGTGAAGGAGTTCGAGTTTCACACGAGCTTCAAGGCGCTTCTGCGGCCGCCGCTGCGCGTGGGCAACGTGGTGGTGCGGGGTGTGCGCTTGCATCTGCCTCCCGGAACGCAGAGGTCCGGGCCTCTGCTGAAGCAGGGCAACGATAAACGCAAGGAGACCAACAAGGCGCCGAAGGAGTCCGTATTTGTGGACCGGATCTTTGTGCACGATGCGATCCTGGTGATGGAGACCGACAAGCCTGGAAAGCTTCCGCTGGAGTTCGATATCCAGCGGGTTGTGCTAACCGAATACGCGCGCACACAGCCGTTCAAATACGAAGCCACGCTGGTAAATCCAAAGCCGGTCGGGGATATTCACTCCGTTGGGCACTTTGGTCCGTGGAACGCCGACAACCCACGGCAGACGCCGCTGGACGGTGACTACAGCTTCGAACATGCAAATATGGACACCATCAAGGGCCTCGGCGGTACGCTTTCGGCGAAGGGAAAGTTTGGCGGCGTTCTGGAAGGGATCACCACGGACGGGGAGGCGGATGTTCCTGATTTTTCTCTGGACGTGAGCAACCACCCGGTGCCTCTACATACGAAGTACCACGCAATCGTCGACGGAACCAGCGGAGATGTTCTGCTGCAACCGGTAGAGGCATGGATGCTCCACTCGCATTTTTTCGCCACCGGACATATCGCACGGGTGAAGAATGCAGATGGCAAATCGATCGGCCATGACATCTATCTGGATGTAGATATGCCGCAGGCGCGGATCGAGGACATGCTGCAGCTTGCCGTGAAGACATCCCCGGCGTTGATGACGGGCGCGCTTTCGATGAAGACGAATCTGCATATTCCGCCGGGCCAGGTGCCTGTGTCGAAGAAGGTGGAGTTGCATAACGGCCGCTTCACCATTCGCGGGGCGAAGTTCTCCAGCGACAAGATCCAGAGCAAGATCGACATGATGAGCATGCGCGCCCAAGGCAAACCGAAAGAGGCGAACAAGGAAGAGGCCAGCACGGTCAGTTCGACGATGAATGGACGCTTCAACCTGCAGAAGTCCAACATCTCCATTCAGGACCTCCTCTACGTCATGCCCGGTGCACAAGTGGTGACGGACGGCGACTATTCGCTGGACGGGCAGCGCTTCGAGTTCCACGGCAAGGTGCGGACGAAGGCGAAGCTGAGCCAGATGACGACGAGCTGGAAGAGCTTTCTCCTGAAAGCCGTCGATCCCTTTTTCCAGAAGAACAATGCGGGAGCGGAGATACCGTTCAAGATCAGCGGAACGAAGGACGAGCCGCACTTCGGTCTGGAACTGAAGCAGAAGGACGAAGACAAGAAAGACACCACAAAGATGGCGGCACCGAAGTAGGTTCTTTGCTGTGAGTGGAGCAAAGGGATAATTTGAGAGGATGTGCAGGTCCCTGAAGTTGGTTGCGTCTCCGTCTTTGCTCTTTACTTCGCTGTGTTTGTTCTTCGCTCTTTGTGCTCCCGCGCAGCAGTTGGCCCATCCGGGCTGGCGCGGCAACGGCATGGCGAGCGAGCCGTGGTGGAAGACGGCGGTGATCTACGAGATCTATCCGCGCAGCTTCCAGGATTCCAACGGTGACGGCATCGGCGACCTGAAGGGCATCACGCAGCGACTCGATTATCTGCGCACGCTGGGCGTGGACGCGATCTGGCTCACACCGATCTATCCCTCTCCGCAGAAGGACTTCGGCTACGACATCTCCGATTACACGGCCATCGATCCGCAGTACGGAACGATGGAGGACTTCGACAACCTGGTGCAGGAAGCCAGCCGACGCGGCATTCGCGTGCTGATGGACCTCGTACTCAATCACACCAGCGACCAGCATCCGTGGTTTGTCGAATCGAGGAGCTCGAAGACGAATCCCAAACGCGACTGGTTCATCTGGCGCGATGGCAAGGCCGTTGCCGGAGAGGCTCTGCCTGCTCCACCAAACAACTGGGTCAATCGCATTACGCAGTCAGCGTGGGAGTACGACGCGAAGACGGGCCAGTTCTACTACCACTTCTACGCTACCGAACAGCCGGACCTGAACTGGCGCAATCCTGACGTGAAGAAGGCGATGTTCGATGCGGCGCGCTTCTGGTTGAACAAAGGTGTCGCTGGC
>JAHFTZ010000232.1 GCA_023265355.1 Terriglobus sp. | reverse complement strand
CGCAGAGCTTCGGTCCCGGCAAAGGGACGACGATCACCCTTTGGCTCCCTTCCACAGGCAAGCATGGAGAAAAAGCTTGAGCGAAAAGACACTCATTGTCCTGGTAGAGGACGAAGACCACCTGGCGAAGGGCCTTATCTTCAATCTGGAGGCCGAAGGCTTCCGCGTGCATCACGAGGCCGATGGAAGCAACGCTCTGAACTACCTGCTGGACACACCTGAGGAGATTGGCGCGGTCCTTCTGGATGTCATGCTGCCGGGCTTGGATGGATTCGAGATCGTACGTGCCCTAAGGGATGCCAAAAACTATGTTCCCGTTCTGATGCTGACTGCGCGGAGCCGTCCCGAAGACGTACTCGAAGGCTTCTCTGCCGGTGCGGATGACTATCTGAACAAGCCATTTCAACTGGCCATTCTCATGGCAAGACTCAGCGGGCTCCTGCGCCGAATGCGCTGGCAGCAGACGGCGACCAAGGTCCCTGACGATGAAATCGAGGACCTCTACACCTTCGGCTCGGGCAAGGTGATTCGCTTCGATGCGCTAGAACTTGAGGTAAACGGCAAAGTGACCCGTCTGACCCTCATGGAGGCGGAGTTAATGCGTTATCTCGTGGAGCGCGAAGGCAAGATTGTCTCTCGTAAAGAGATCCTGGAAGAGGTCTGGCGTGTGCGGGAAGACACGGATACACGCGCGATCGACAACTTTATCGTCCGTCTGCGGCGTTATCTGGAAGATGATCCCGCCCGTCCCACGCATCTGCTCACGGCACGGGGCGTGGGGTACAGATTTGTGGGTAACGCAGATTCCGTACCCGTCCAGCAGTAGACTGGAAGAGATGGGCGAACTGGCGGGATCCGACAGAACAACAGAGACAGTGGCAGGAGCAGCGTGCGGATACTGACCCGATATATCCTGCGCGAGGTCGTCTCGCACGCCATGCTGGGCGGAGCGCTGTTTACTTTTGTGCTCTTCATGCAGCGCGACCTCGGCCATATCCTAGAACTGGCCGTGCGCGGCTCCGCGACGGCAAATGATGTTGGTCGGATCCTTCTTTACTCCCTTCCGGCGACGTTGACCTTCACCATTCCGATGACGGTTCTGGTGGGCATCCTGCTTGGACTCGGACGCCTCTCCGCGGACAGCGAAGTGACGGCCATGCGCGCCAGCGGCTTTGGCGTAATGCAGTTCGTGCGCGTCGTCTCCATGGCAACGGTCGTTGCGCTTCTCGTGGGTCTGGTCAACTCGCTCTACATCGCTCCCAAGAGTACGGCCTCCTTACTCCGGCTGGAAAACGATCTGAAGTCTTCGCAGGCTTCTTTCGAAGTGCAACCGCGCGTCTTCTATGAAGACTTCAAGAACTACGTGCTGTACGTGCAGGACACGCAGCCTTCGCAGGGCGCGACGATCTGGAAGCATGTCTTCCTTGCCGATCTGACCCAGCCCGCATCCCCCTACATCACCACAGCAAACCAGGCCGTCGTGGCTGTCGGAAAACAACAGACGCTTCGTCTTCACTTCATGGACGGATCGACACACCAGATCTCGCCGACCGATCCCAATCAGTACAACATCTCCACCTTCGCCGAAAACGATGTGCCCATGCAGGCAGGGCAGCAGGAAGACATCAAGCTCACACGGAGCGATGCGCCCATGGCCGCGATGACCGCTGGACAGCTCTGGCAGGCGCAGCCGGGACCGCAAAGACGCGCCGCCATGATCGAGTTCAACCGTCGCCTGAGCTATCCCATCGCCTGCGTCGTGCTGATGCTGGTCGGTGTGCCACTGGGGCTATCCTCACGGCGAGGTGGCAAGAGCACGGGGTTTGTTCTCACCATCGTTCTGGTGTTCCTCTACTACTTTCTCTCATCCGTTGGTGTAGCGCTAGCGAAGCAAGGGAAGCTGCATCCGGTCATCGGGGTCTGGGCCGCGAATGTTCTTTTTGGCTTTGCGGGTGCCCTTCTTCTTCGCCAGATGACGATTGGAACCATCGCTCTGGGCCGCATTGCAACTATGGGCGTCTGGCTGCAAAGAGTGACAACGCGCTTTCTCCAGAGCAGAAAAAAAGGAGAAGGGATCAAGCACGCGCTGGAAGGCGCCGCACATCGCGGACGCAGGCTCTTACATAGCCGCTTTCCCCTGCTTCTGGATGATTACGTGATGCGAGAGTTCCTCACCAGCCTCGCTCTGGTGCTGTCCTCGTTCCTTGTCCTCAGCGTGGTCTTCAGCTTTTTTGAACTCATCGGCGACATCATTCGCAATCGCACTCCGCTGGTTACCGTCGGTGGATACCTGATCAACCTTGTCCCCTACATGATCTACAGCCTGACGCCGCTCTGTGCCTTGATCGCCGTGCTCGTGACCGTGGGCGGTTTAAACAGGTCCAGCGAACTTACGGCGATGAAAGCGAGCGGGATGAGTCTTTACCGCATCGTCGCTCCGATCTTCGTTCTGTCCGCAGTACTTGCCGTGGGCCTCTTCGCCTTCGATGAGCTGTATCTTCCACAGGCGAATCGCCGCCAGGAGGCCCTGCGCAGCGAGATCAAAGGCAAGCCTGCGCAGACTTTTCTTCGCCCCGACCGCAAATGGATCAGCGGACAGGAGGCCAATGGTTCGCCCACACGAATCTTTTACTACCAGTTCTTCGACTCCGACAAGGATGTCTTCGCCAACCTGACCGTCTTCGAGTTCCAACCGGGTAGCTTCCTTTTGCAACGGCGGATCTTTGCCACAAGCGCGCGGTGGAATCCTCAGATGCAGCAGTGGGAGATGGAAAACGGTTGGCAACGCACCTTCAATCACGAGAGCGTCGCCACTTACCAGCCCTTTTCTACCAACAGGTTTCCTGAGATTCATGAACTTCCGGCTTACTTCAAGAAAGAAAGCCGCCCCTCGCAGGAGATGAGCTATGGCGATCTGAGCGCCTATATCCATGATCTGAAGCAAAGCGGCTTTGACACCATGCGGCTTCGCGTTCAGCTGAACCACAAGATCGCCTATCCGCTGATGACACTGGTGATGGCCATCTTCGCCGTTCCCTTTGCCATGATGATGGGCAAACGGGGTTCGCTGACCGGCTACGCAACCGCCATCGGCATGGCCATCGCCTATCAACTCATCGCCAGCGTCTTTGAATCCATGGGCAACGTAAACGCCCTTCCGCCCATGCTGGCGGCGTGGAGCGTCGACCTTCTCTTCGCTCTGGGCGGCAGCTATCTGCTGCTTCGAACTCCGACCTAACGGCAATACAATAGAAGCAGGAGTAATATTTTGCGCAATCTGGGTGTGATGTTCCTGATAACGACCTGCATCGCTTCCACGTCGCTACACGGGCAGACGATGAGCACAACGACGACGACCAAGCCAGCAACAAGCAAAGCTGGTACGACAAAGACCGGAACCGCCGCCTCGCGTGCGCGCGCCCGGGCACACACTACGGTACCGGCGCCGCCGCCGGTAGAGGGTTTGGCTGCTGTGGGAGAAATGCCCGCTGTGACAGGTGTACCTCAGACGGCTTACGCCCTGAAGTATGTAGACATCACCATCGGCACGGGAGAACTTGCAGAGCCGCACAAGTATTACACCGTGCATTACACAGGCTGGACGACGGACGGAAAGAAGTTCGACTCCTCCCACGATCACCCTGGGGGCGATCCCTTTGTCTTCGCCGCAGGAGCCAAGCGCGTAATCACCGGCTGGGATACGGGCTTTGAAGGCATGCGCGTGGGCGGAAAGCGGCGTCTTCTGGTTCCCTACCAGCTGGCCTATGGCGAGTTCGGCCATCCTCCTGTGATCCCTGCAAAAGCGCAGCTGATCTTCGACGTCGAATTTCTCGGCCAGTCCGATACGCCACCGGACCGCACCGCACCGCCTGCACCGGCACAGAAGTAGGACCAGTCATGCTTGACCGCCTCAAACCGCTGCGTCCCTACCTCAAGCGGTACCGTGCGTCGCTGGCCTGGGGCGGTCTTTCCGTCGTGCTCTACAACTGCTCGAAGAGCATCATGCCGTTGTTGATTGGCCGCGCAATCGACGATATCGCGCGGCATCAGCGCGAACGGGATGTCGCGCACGACGCCGTCTGGCTTCTCGTCGTCGCCGTCGTCGCGGCCATCTTCCTCTATCTCACGCGGTGGATCATCATTGGCGCTTCGCGTGAGATCGAGTTCGACCTACGCAATGACCTCTTTGCCAACCTCGAACGTCAGCCGCCCGCTTTTTACCATGAGCATCGCACGGGCGACATCATGGCGCGCACGACGAACGACCTGAACGCCGTCCGCCAGCTCCTTGGCCCGGCCATCATGTACTCCGCCAACACATTGGTCTTCACGTTGGCCGCGCTGCCCTTCATAATCCGGATGAGCCCACGGCTTACGGTCTTTGCTTTCCTTCCACTGCCCGCAGCATCGCTGCTTGTGCAGACGATGGGACGTCGCATTCATCGGCGCTTCGAGCGTATTCAGGCCATGTTCTCCGATATCTCGGCGCAGGCGCAGGAGAACTTCTCCGGTGCCCGGCTCGTTCGTGCCTTCGCTCAGGAAGAGGCGGAGGTCGCACGCTTCGAAACCGCGAACCAGGAGTACATCCGCCGCTCTCTCCTGCTGGTGCGTCTCATGGCGATGCTCTGGCCCACGCTGGAATTTGTCCTCGGCATATCGCTGGTAGCGACTCTCTTCTTCGGTGGTCGCGAAGTCGTACAGAACCGCTTGTCTGTCGGCCAGTTCACCGCTTACATGGTCTACATGGTGCAGCTCATCTGGCCGA
>JAHFTZ010000231.1 GCA_023265355.1 Terriglobus sp. | reverse complement strand
TTTGCTTTTGTCCTTCTGCTCTGCCCGCAGTACATGGTCTACCAGCGCATGGTCCCGCCCACGTTGACCATCGTCATCGCCGCGCTGATCGCTTCGGCCTTCGCCGTGATGATCATCTTCCTGGTTAAGCGTTGGGGTCTCGTGCGCCTGCGCATCCTTACGCTGGCGCCAGTTCTTTTTTTGCTCGTCTTCCTTCTGCGGGAAAACGGCTGGCTGCTGGATGCCAACTACTCGGCTCGGCCGCTCGCCAACAAGATCGCCCTGATGGCCCCCGATGTGCCCATTCTCGTCACCCACCATGTGCGGCGCGACATGGATTACGGCCTGGCGTTCTACCGCGACGTTCCCTTGCGCCACTATCTCCACGAGGATTCGGCAACCGAGAAAGTATCCGTCATCGACGGTGTACCCCGGCAGGAACACATCCTCGTGATCCGCGCAGACGAGACCTCCTCCCTGCCAAGACTGCTTCCCGACCGCGTCTATGAGCCGCTCTTCCTCTACGACTGGCAGGGCCTGGCTGTGTATCGCGTGTATGCCGCACGTTAGATAGCGCTTCTCAGACAGTTTGCAGCGGTCAAGCTGCGCTAGTCTCATGAAGGCAGCCTTGAACTCTCTCCGATCCAATCTCGAAATCCGCGATCTCCGCACCTTCAGCGGCTCCCAGATGCGTCTGCTTCTGGAGGAGGAGGCCCGTGAGTGGACACAGCGTCTGCAATGGGACTACGTTCCCTCCATCAAGATGCTGATGCAGTACCTGGATGCGCGTATTCTTCCCGGCCTGGTGGCCATCGACGCGCCGTCCGGCGAGATTCTGGGCTACTGCTTTGCGGTTTATGAGGGACAGAAAGCCGTCGTGGGCGACGTCTTCTGCTGGCCTGCCGGATCTTCCGGGTACACGCCCGCCGAGATCCAGAACGCTCTGCTGCGACCCCAGTTGGAGACGCTGCAGAACACGCCCGGTATTCTGCGCGTGGAGGCTCAGCTTCTTCTGCACCCATCCGGAAGCCTCGGAGAGGTCTTTCGCAGTGCAGGCTTCACCGCGTACCGCAGATTGTTCATGCAGCGAAGTCTCCGAGAAGATCCTCCTTCCTCGGCAGGCTCCGAGTCGCCCATACCACTTCCGCCAGGAATACGTCTGCTTCGCTGGACGACCTCGCACTTCCAGCAGGCGGGAGAGCTCGTCTACCGCGCCTATGCCGGGCATGGAGACTCCGTCATCAACGACCAGTACGAGTCGATCCACGGAGCTCTGCGATTTCTGCACAACATCGTGCGCTTTCCCGGATGCGGTGTCTTCGACGCGGAGGCCTCCTGGGTGCTCTGGGACGAGCACACGCAGAGGATGCAGGGCCTTCTACTCTGCTCCGTCGTGCAGCAGGGCGTCGCCCACATCACCCAGATCTCCATCGCCTCGCATCTGCGGGGAAGAGGCCTGGGCCGGTTTCTCCTGCGCCACGCTCTCGCCGAGCTAAAGCTTCGAGGGTTCGAGAGCATCACGCTGACGGTCACGCAGCGCAATGCTGCTGCGATGCGGCTCTACACTTCGTTTGGATTTACGGAGCGGACAGACTTCGATGCCATGGTCTGGGTCGACAACCGCTAAAGATCAGGAGTTTAGTCCGCTCCCTGAAGAAATACCCATCTGCCCTTGCTGAAGTAGTGAACTGTCGATGCCTTCTCGCAGATGCCAACCTCGACGCCATCGTGATCAAGTCTTGGGACCGACTTCAATTCATCCGGCGAATACGCCCTTGCATGATCGAGGATGTATTTCCTGGTTGCGACACCGACCGTGGCTTCACACTTATCTGCGTGGGGTGAGCTATCGAACGTCCCTCGGGAAATTATTTCCCCGTTCCACGCACCATCCGCATTCGAATAAACGAGGATGTCCTGAACCTTGCGGATAGCAACATGGCAAACGACAGCGTAGTCGACGGAAGCAGCAGACCGAAAATGACCCTTCGTATAGGCTTTGTCCTTAGTGCCAACATCACCAACGTATTTGGGAACGACGCATTCTCTAAGAACAAGATCCCGGCGGATTCCCTCGGGTAAATCTGGAAGCGACTCAGGCCTTCTTTCCTTGGCGACCGGACTGTATACCTGTCCTGATGCCGACATTGCGAGCAGAGCTACAGCGACAAGAGCACGCATACGGGCTTTCCTCACAGATCTTTCACTGGAAAATCTGTCCTTGTCTGCATACTTTCGCTCGACCGTGAAGATCAAGCGCTTTAGTGCTTGATCAGGAACATCAGCCAGCTTGCGGCCATGGTTCCGACGATAAACAGCCCGAAGCAGAAGAGACCGAAACGAATCATCATGCGCGGCTCCGCGCGCTGCGTAATCCCGAAGACGACGGACGCGCAGGCGGCAAAGATGAGGACAGCCGAGAAGTGCGACATGGCTAAAGCCCAACCTTTCTGCCATTGGCAAGAGAGTGTGCATCGACCGCTGCGATCACATTGAGAAGACCGGCCACCGCGACGAACTTGGTGCCGTACTCCGCAACCGCGAGAAGCACCGGTGCATTGCCCCAGTCCAGCATGCGGCCCACGACATACAGCAACGGATTGCCCGCGTCGGCGACCACGCCCAGGAGATCCAGCATTTCACCCGTGCCTGTTGCGTAGAGCTTGCCACCCATCGCCAGGCCTGCGGCAAAGAGCGTCACGATCGAGACAAAAGAAGCCCCGCGCGGATGTACTTCCGGAGAAGAAGGTGGCCAAGGCCGGGTACAACCCATCCGGCGATCAGGACCACGATGGGCAGGTTCTTGTTTCGGCTCTGGTGAGGGAGAACAGCCTTGGTCGTCATTCGTTCTTGATGATAGCAGCGAGAGGCGAGGGAAGGGTTTGGGAAGAGGTCATCTCGAGTGTTAACGTGGAACAAATGTCGTATTGCCATAGCCTCACGTTCCTGTTCGCCAATTGCGCGGTCTTAGTCGGAGGCATGGGGCTGGCCTTCCATAAGGCGCAACCAGTACTCGGCACACCGGTGATCTCGGATCTACTCTCGCGCTCGAAGAACCCGTCGGGTTATACGGTCGCCGCCCTTTCGCTGATGCTGTTTGCGCTCTTTCTCTCTGGCTCGGCCAGCGGTCTCCCCGGCAATGCGCCACGTCGGCTGGTCCGCGCCGGCTGTGTTGGCTTGTTCGTAATCGCGGCGCTTTCCCTTTTTGTCGATAGCCAGGGCGCGTTGCACGATGCCCTCTCCGCACTTACGCTGGCGGCGTTTCTGCTTGGGGTCGCCTTTGGCATCGCGTCGCTCCACGCCGCCGCGACCAAAACGGGAAAAATCGCGATCCGGTCCTCGCTCGGAGCGCTGAGCATCCTCTTCCTGATTCTGCTTTATGTCTACATCGACGCGGACTTCTTCAACGGTAGTTCCTGGTGGCGAAACCTCGCCCTCGCGGAGTGGGCTTTGATCGCCGTGATCGCCGCGGCCATGGCTGCGACTCTGATGACCGCAGAGGTTCGCTCTAGATCCGCACCAGGTCACGTTGAATCTTCCCGGTGACCACGGCTTTTCCTACGGAGGTCAACATGTCCACCTCACTACGCACACCGAAGCACTCCGGTCCCGGTGGAAGATAGATTCCCGGCTCTACCGAGAAACACGTCATGGGAAGAATGCGGCGCTCGTCGTGCGTCTCCAGGTTGTCGAGGTGCGCCCCCGCGCCGTGTAGCTCAGTCCCGATATTGTGGCCGGTGCGATGTGTGAAGTGCTGGGCTAAGCCTGCCCCCCGGATGACCGCGCGCGCGGCATCGTCCGCCTCCCAACCCGCAATTGGCAGGTTGTCCGCGAACCTTTTTTCGACCAGACGAATCGCCGCATCGCGCGCATTCCGTACCGTGGTGAAGATCTTCTGCTCCAAAGGAGTCGGCTCGCGATCTACGACGCCTGTCCAAGTGATGTCGTACCAGACGGCATCGGTGCGGTCTGCCTGCTTGCCCCAGATATCGATCAGCACAAACGACCCTCGCCGTATCTCCGCAGCGCTTCCCTGCACCGGCTCATAGTGGGAATCCGCCGCGTTTGCACCCACGCTGACATTGGGTCCATGCTCCCAGACAAGACCCTCACGCTGCATCGCTTCGGCCAACCATGTGACCATCTGAAACTCGTCCAGGCGCGCTCCCGCACGCACCGTATCGCCTATGTGCTTCCAACCGGCTTCGAGGATCGCGTCAATTTTGCGCTGCGCCACGTAGTGCGTGGCGACCTGCGCTTCCGTGAGCACGGCTTCGAACTCGCTGACAAGATCGGCGGACGAGACGATCTCTTTGCCCATCTCGCGAAGGAGCTCAATCGTTCCGGCGTCCACCATCGACACATACATGATGGCGTTGCGCGGAGAGTACTGCATCGCGATTTTGTCTGCGCCGGAGAGCATCGTGGCCAGCGACGATTCGAGCTCCTGCCACGTCGAGTAGAGCGTCTTCGATCCGGGCAAAGTATCCAGACGACCGGCTTCGATGCGGTGCGAGAGTTTCTTCGGCTCACCCTCTGCGGGGAGGAAGTAAAACCAACGCCGCGTGACGTGCATGGAAGCGTCCAGGCCGAGGATGCCGTAGGCGAGCGGGTCTCGCCCATGGTGGTCGTAAAAGAGCCAGCCATCCAGGTTCTGCTTGCGGAGCTGTGCCTGAATCGCTTCGAGTTTTTCTGTCGTCATGGAGCATGCCTCGACAGAATTTTACCCGGAGGATTCAGGCCGCGCGAGGCCGGGAGTTATTCCACGTGCTATTCCACGTGATAGTTGGGAGCTTCGCGCGTGAT
>JAHFTZ010000230.1 GCA_023265355.1 Terriglobus sp. | reverse complement strand
CGGAGATCGTGAAGGACGCGGCGTGGCCACTTGTGACACCGCGCATGCTGCTGGCGCACATCTCCGGTCTTGCGAACTTTGCCAGCCTCGAACCCGACAAGAAAATGCACCTCCACTACAAGCCCGGATCGCAGTTTCTCTACTCCGGCGAAGGCATCAACCTTGTGCAATTCGTTATCGAGCAGCAAAAGCAGAAGCCGCTCGACGAACTCATGCAGCAGGCCATCTTCACCCCTTTGCACATGGACCACACCGGCCTCATCTACCGCAAGGAGTTTGGTGTGGACGCAGCCGATCGCTTCGACGCCGCCGGAAAGTTCATCGCAAAGACGCGGAGATTCCCCGCCCGCGCCGCAGGCTCCATGACCACAAACACCGACGACCTCTCCCTCTTCGTCTCCGCACTCTTCAGCGGCAAGCT
Organism: Terriglobus sp.; assembly: GCA_023265355.1. Taxonomy (GTDB): domain Bacteria; phylum Acidobacteriota; class Terriglobia; order Terriglobales; family Acidobacteriaceae; genus Terriglobus. The sequence goes on along the minus strand of JAHFTZ010000230.1, from coordinate 4,378 downwards.
GCTGAAGCCCGCCACCATGCATGCCATGCTCACACCGGTGAAGCAGATCCCTACACTGCATCAGTTCCCACTCGCCCTGGCGGAACCTCCGGGAGCTGAGGCGAAGGAAACCGGGCTTGCCTACGGCGTTGGCTGGGGGCTGCTCACCCACACACGCTTCGGCCCGGCCTTCTTTAAGGAGGGACATGGCGATGGCGCGCAGAACTACATGATCTGTTTCAGCAAGCGTCAGACCTGCATGATCCTTCTCACCAACAGCGATAACGGCGAGAAAACCTTCCGCCCGCTGCTGGAGCACATCCTTGCAGACACGGTCACGCCGTGGGAGTGGGAGGGTTATACCCCATCCTACATCGCGGCGAGTCACAAGTCACAGTAGATGGTTCGGCTTTACCCAAAGCAAAACGGCCTCCGCAAGGGAGGCCGTTTCGAGTCTGCAAAAGAGAGTTACTGCGATACCACTCCGTGCGTCGCCTTCTCTTCCTTCTTCTGCTCATTGATCTTGCGAGCACCCATCGCCTTCTGGTTCCACTCGTCCGCCTTCGCGAGAGAGGCTTTCAGAGCAACAGGCTCGCCGCAGGCGAAATCAGCCTGGCGACGGTAGGTGAGGTTGAGGTAAGACATGGCATCCTCGTACGTCGGATTGATCTCGACGGCGCGGTGCAGGAACTTCAGGCCTTCTTCCACGAGCGGCTGGTTGACTGCCTTGATCTTGGCACACGCAGCTTTGCTCATCTTGACGTTGCCCTCGCCGTCTTCCTTGATACCGTCGGCAGCCAGAATCGTGGTCGCATTCTTGTACTCGTCGATCCAGTCCACCGCACCGATGGTGTAGTTCGCTTCAGCATCGTTCGGGTCGACATCGATGACCTTCTGCTCGTACTGCTTGGCCATGTCGCTTCGCTTTGTCTGACGATAGATCGAGGCGATCTGCTTGAGAGCAGTCAGGTCCTTCGGATCACGGTTCAGAACTTCCTGGAAACCATCGATCGCCTTCTGTGCGATCTTCATGTTCTCGGGCGTTTCCATATTGGGAACAACCTGCGAGGAATAGGCCGTCGCGAGATAGAGCTTGGAGGTGGCGTCGTTGGGGTCAAGCTCAACGGCTTTTTGGAAGTGGTTGGTCGCTACTTCATACTGCGCATTCTTGAAAGCAGCGATGCCCTTGACCAACTGGTCGCGAGACCGGAGCTTGTTGCATCCTGTCGCCGAGATCATCAGCACCAGAACTGCGGCGGTTGCGGAAATACGTGCAGTAAGTGTCATGGAACGAATCATCTCCTTCAGAGCCGCATACGATGTCAGGGTCGTCTTACGAAAGACCTGGATGGTGCTTCGATTGTGATTGTAATGGTAGAGAGTTACGAATGACCAGCAACAACAGAGGTTTCTTCCTGAGGAACAAGCTTTTGGAGGAGATACTGCACAACGCCCTGTAACAGCCTGAACTTTACTGCCATACATATCCGAAACTTTGTCAGGGACAGAAACAGGCCGGGCCGAAGAGTATCCTCTTCGACCCGGCCTGGGGGTTACTGTCCAGCTAAAACGCGAGGCGTAATGATACCGATATTGTCAACACCTGCCGAATGTCCGAAATCGATGACTTCCGCCACCCGGCCAAAATCGAGATCCTTATCACCCTTCACAAACATGACCTTGTCGTTACGCGTGGCGAAGATGTCCCGCAGCTTGGCGGTCATGTCCGCACGCGGAAACGGCTGCTCGTTGATCATGTACACAGGCTCTCCCTTGCCACCGCCAGGCTGAACCGAAACCACGATCGTGCGAGGATCGACATCCTGGTTCTGCGGATTCTTGGGCGGCTGCGGAACGAGAGCATCCATACCGCGAACAACGTTCGGCTGGATCACCATGAAGATGATAAGCAGCACAAGAAGAACGTCAACTAGAGGTGTGACGTTAATGTCGGATCGAGCTCCGCCACCGCCACCTGATGTCATACCCATGGGAGAATCTCCTTTGCTCCGCCAGCGGCGGAGACATACTGTCTTAGTGGTCTGTCTTTTCGGTTAACAGGCCGAGCTGGCTCACACCTGCGGCGCGTACACCATCAATCGCGTCCATCACACGACCGTAGTTGGCACGATTGTCGCCACGAAGATAAACCTCTTTGTCGGTCTTGTTCTCAAGCAGGGAAGAGATCTTCGGACCCATGTCGTCTACCTGTACCTGGTCGGCACCGACAAAGAACCTACCGTCGCGTGTGACCGCAACTACGACCGAATCTTCCTTGTTCGCGTTTTCCATGACCACGGCAGAGGCCGCTGGTGGCAGGTCTACGTTCACCTTGTTGTTCACCATGGGTGTGACGACCATGAAGATAATCAGGAGCACCAGCATAACATCCACCATGGGAGTTACGTTGATGTCTGAGTTGACCTTCTTGCCCTCATCGCGTTTTGAAATTGCCATAAGCCATACTCCGTTCGGAAAGTTCGATTAGAACCGTGCCCCCGCGAGGTGTGGAGGCTCCGAATGCCGCTTCGCTGCGGCATCCGGGTCATTCCATGTCTCGCGTCATCGCCTGTGACAGCGTTAGAGCTTAGCGTTGCGACTGCTTGACGAAGTAGTCCATGAGCTCCGAGGAGGAGTTATCCATCTCGACGTCGAAGGCTTCCAACTTGTTGGTGAAGTAGTTGAAGCACATAACAGCCGGGATCGCTACGAGGAGACCGAAAGCGGTCGTAACCAGAGCTTCCGAAATACCGCCGGCTACTGCGCCGATACCGGTGCTCTTGGACGATGCGATGGTCTGGAAGGCGTGGAGAATACCGACAACCGTTCCGAAGAGGCCCATGAAGGGCGCCGTCGAACCGATGGTCGCGAGCGAACCCAGACCGCGCTTCAGCTGGGCATGAGTGATCGCCTCAGAACGCTCAAGAGCGCGCTTGGAGGATTCGATCTGCTCTTCGGTGATCGCACCGCCAGAACCGTAGGAGCGGAACTCCTGCAGACCAGAGGTCACAACCGCTGCAAGGTGAGACTTCTTGGAGCGGTCAGCAATCTTGATCGCCTCATCCAGACGGCCATCCTTGAGAGCGCCAGCAACCCTGGGAGCAAACTCACGCGACTGCTTACGGGCAGCGGAGAAGTACAGGGCGCGATCGATCATGACCGCGAGCGACCAGATCGACATGATGAACAGGATGGCAACGACAACGAGATCGATCCAGCCCATGTTCTTCAACATGCCGAGAACGGTAAAGCCGCCGGCCTCTGGCGCTGCTTCCTGAAGGAACAGTGCGAGAGACGAAGTATGAGCGAAGTTTGCGATGTGAGCGAGAATCACGGAAATGGTTCCTCCTGGATCTGGGTCGTTCTAGAGTGGTTGAAGCTTTGCTGTATTCCCTGTCTCCGTCTCCGGAGACAGGGGCTTACTTTGCGTGAACTGTATTACCCGCCGATATTGAAGTTGACGGTGATCGTCGTGTCGACTTCCGTCGGCTCGCCGCTCAGAACGTACGGCTTGTAACGCCACTGCTTGACCGCGTCCACCGCAGAGGCACGCAACATCTCAGGACCTGAGATGACGTTCAGGTTCTCGATGGTGCCTGTCTTCGAGATAATGGCATGAATCACCACAGCACCGGAGACGTGCGCCGCGCGAGCGATCGGAGGATAGGTCGGCGTGGTCTTCGTGATGATCTGTCCGGCCATGACGCCACCCGAGATACGTGCAGGACCCTTTGGCTTCTCTACCTTGACCTGAGGAACCGGCGCATTGCCGATACCCAGACTGCCCATGACACCACCTGCGGCACCACCTGCGGAACCCATACCCATACCGGCAACACCAGCAACCTGCTGCGGCGGTGGCGGGTCTTCCTTCACTGCCTTAATCTCTTTCGGAATCTTCGTGGGGGCTGTCATGGCGTCAAGCGCCGCGACAACCTTGATCACCTTCACAACCGCTGCCGGTGGCGGAGGAGGAGGCGGTGGGGGCGGCGGCGGAGGTGCCGTAAGCATGGCCGTCATGGCCGTCTTCGGCAGTGCCTCAGGATAGAGCAGCGGGATCAGGATCATGACCGCCAAAATCACGGCGTTGAACCCGAAGGTGACAATCATCCAGTACTTGGATTTCGATTGGATCTTACCGCTGGATTCTACGAGCGAATCTTCAAACATAATCAGCCTCGGATTCTGCGAGAGGTGGCACTACTTCCTGTAGACACCAGGCAATTGTTTTTTGTTCCCAGGATTTTTTGCTCGAAGGTTTTCCCGGTATTTCGACGCCACACTTACCCACACGTTCGGACTCTCCATCAAGAGAATCCGAACAATGTGCGAAGGAAGATAGTTCTACACAATGAAAACAGCATTGTCCAATGGGCACCTGAGTTCAAAAGAGAAAGCG
>JAHFTZ010000229.1 GCA_023265355.1 Terriglobus sp. | reverse complement strand
CAGCCCTGGCCTCCGGTGTTCAGGTCGCCGGACCGATGCTCGATCCCGGCAAAGAAGCCTACATCGCCTATATGGTGGAACCGGTGCAGCACGGCATGACCTTCGGCGAGATGGCCAACTTCATCAATGGCGAAAAGCATCTCGACGTTCCCGTTACGGTCATCCGGATGGCTAACTACCAGCGCGGCCTGTGGTACGACGCCACGGGTGTTCCATGGGTGCGTCCCAGCCCGAACCTCGTGTCGGTGGAAGCCGCCGCCACCTACCCCGGTGTGGAGCTTCTCCAGTACTCGAACTTCTCTGTGGGACGGGGCACGACGACCCCTTTTCTCATCGTTGGTTCCCCACTGATTTCCACCGAGGAAGCCGCCAAAAAACTCGCAGACACCCTGAACGCCCGTCACATCTCCGGCGTTCATTTTGAGACCATCAGCTACACGCCGACGACCCCTTATCCCGGCGCAGGCAAGCTCTGCCGCGGCGTCCATATTACGGTCACAGATCGCTCACGCATCGACGCCCCGGAACTCGGTATCGAACTGATCTCCGCCATCCACGCCCAGTTCCCCACCGAACTCAAGACAGACCGACTCGTCAAAATTGGTGGAAGTCAGGCCACGCAAGACGCGGTTCTGGCCGGCACCGATCCCCGAAAGATCGCCGCCACATGGGACGACGACCTCTTCGCATACCGCCAGATCCGCGCGAAATATCTGCTCTACGGATTTTTACCTTCGGGCAGGTAGAGCAACGTTTACTTCGCCCTAACGCCCGATGACTCCCTACGTCTAAAATCACAGAGAGGCTACTTGCAACCAGTGAACTCCAAGCCGCGGACACGATGGATGCTGTTCTCCACGTTACTGTTTGTCGGGCTCTTCACGGGCAGTCTCAACTGCCGGTTCACCCAGATCAATCACGCTCCGCAGCGCACAGGCAGCCGTGCCGTATTTGCGCAGGCCAGTCTCTCGGAGATTGCTCAGCGAGCAAAGCGCGCCGCCCCCTCAGCCGTAGCCGTTTCCACGCTCTTCCTACTTGCTTTCTCCATCGCGAATCCAACCGCCGTTGTCGTCACGCGCTTTGACAAGTGCGATCGCCCGCATCACCGCAGTGACGCAAGCCTTTGGCTACCCTCGCTGCTCTTCCGTCCCCCGCCTGTCCCTTCCCTCGCCTAGCAGAACCGTCGCCGCATTATCGCGACCAAAGTGTTTTGGCACCCGCAGAACTCTGCGCGTAAGACGGCGATGAGCCGTCGGGAAAGGTACATCTCATGCAAAATTTAGCTTCAGGAAGGCACGTTGAAACGTGCACCCCGGAAGAACTCACTGCGAGACGTCGCACGCTCACCGATTTAGCAATGAAGGAGCGAGCCTACTTTCTTCGCTTCGCAACATCTATCCTGCATCACGAAGCTGACGCGGAGGACGCGGTACACGCCTCTTTCTGCTCGGCGTGGAAGGCGGTCGAACGCTTCCGTGAAGAAGCGGCGATGAAGACCTGGCTGACGCGTATCATCACAAACGCCGCCTTCTACGAACTGAGAAAGCGCCGTTATGGGAACCTCGTCTTCATCGAAGACGAACCCGAATCCGTCGCATCGGCAGAGGTCGCAGCCAGCCTCCTCACAGAGAGTCCCGAGCAATGCAGCATCCGGCGGGCACAGGTCGCACTCGTGAAGAAACATCTCGCGAAGCTCCCCGAAGAGACGCGCAAGATTCTTACTCTTCACTTCTTCGGCGAAGAACCCATTGAGGAGATTGCAAGGCTACGCAGCAAATCCCATCGTGCTGTCGCTTCGCATTTGCAGCGCGGGAAAAAACTTTTGAGGAAGAGTGTGCAACGTATGCCCGCTTACATGATCGAGCGCCAGCAGAGATCCGCCGAGCAGCGCGCCATCCGACAACTTGCTTAAACTTGCTTTCAGCCGTGGAGCCCTTCGGCCACGGCTGAAAGTTCTTCAATCACATGCTGTCCTTCACCCACGAGGACACACTCCATTGCTCGACCCACCAGCACAAGCAGGGGTGCCGCACCCGCCTGCAGCGTTTCCAGTTCAGAGAGCCGCACGCCGTCCACACGCTGCTCCGGCGTCGCGGCCTTGCTCACGGCCACCACGGCAACATCGTTTGCCACTCCTGCGGAGCGGAGTTCGCGAGCCAGTGCGGTGAAGTCCCGTCCCGGCATGTAGATCGCAAGCGTCGCATCCTCCGGCAGTGTGCCGCTCCAGAGAGGAGGAGGCGCACTCTTGTCCGCTGCGTGCTGTCCGGCGATCAGGATCAGCTTCGAAGCCGTCCGCCTGTCCGTCATCGGAACCTGCATCGCAGCCGCAGCCGCAAACATCGCCGACACACCGGGAACGACTTCGACCTCGATCGCAGCCTCACGAAGAGCGTTCAACTCCTCTGCCGCTCGTCCAAAAACCATTGGATCGCCGGACTTCAACCGAACCACCATCAGTCCGCGCCGCGACGAGTCGATCATCAACGCATGAATTCCTGCCTGCGTGATACGGGGCCGCCCACAGCGCTTCCCCACACTCGTAACCAGAGCGCGCTTGCTTGCCAGGGCAACAATCGCATCCGGAACGAGATCGTCATGGAGTACCACATCCGCCGCCTCCAAAAGACGCAGAGCACGCACCGTCAGCAACTCCGGATCGCCCGGGCCAGCACCTACGAGATAGACCTTACCGTTCACGATACCCTCTTGATCGAAGCCATATGCTCGCGCGCAATCATCCGCGTCGGGCAATCCTGCGCACCGCAGACCTCGCGCTTCGCCAGCTGATGGAGCAGCATCTTGCGTGGCTCACCCAGCGGCTCCACGGCCGTTACCTCACGACGCAGCCGACCCAGTTCCATTAGCCACGGCCCAAGGTCCTTCGGTAACTGCTCGTTGAGCTCCTTGCGCAGCTGCTGCGCAAACGCCGGACTTTCGCCTGCCGTCGAGATCGCAATCTGCAGATCACCGCGACGCACGATGGAGGGAAAATAGAAGTCGCAGTAAGGTGGGTCGTCCACTGCATTGCAGAGGATGCCGCGCTCCGTGGCCGCTGCGTAGACCGCACGATTTACCGGCGGCACGTTCGTCCCGGCGACCACAAGGAACATACCCTCTACGTCGCTTGTCACATACTCGCGCCGCAGCAATGTAATCTCGCCGCTCGCCGCCCACTCTTCCACACGTGGGTCGGCCTGCGGGGCCACGACCGTCACCGTCGCTTCCGACTCAAGCAATGCGCCGATCTTTCCTTCCGCAATCGCACCTGCGCCCACGACGAGGCAGGGCCTCGCCGTGAGCTTCAGGAAGAGGGGAAAGAGGCTCATCCTACGTTCCCCGGAACACGTCCCGCAGGGAGATCGCGCTCTACGGGAGCCACAATCTCCCCCGCGAGTTGTCCACGGAGCTCTTCGTTGCTGTAGCGAGCGAGGTAGCCGCGCAACGATTCATCGCTGGTGCGCTGCTTCATGTACGTCGTCAGCAGACGCTCAATCGCCACGGGAACCTCCGTGGCCGGAACGCGATATCCCACTGGCCGTGCGATGCCAGCGTGGTCTCCCACAGCACCGCCCAGAAGGAAGTAGTACGCATCCACCAGTTTGCCGTCCTGCTTGATCTTCTTGCCTTCAAGGCCGATGTCGGAGATCCAGCTCTGTCCGCAGTTGTTTGGGCAGCCTGTCACGTTGATGCGAAGCTGTTCCGTGAACTCGGGCATACGCTCTTCCATCTCGTCCACGATCCAGCGTGCAAAGCCTTTCGTCTCCGTGATGGCCAGCTTGCAGAACTCGGTGCCTGTGCAGGCGACGGTTCCGCGCCAGAAGCTCGAACCCTCGACATGCAGCTCCAGCTTGCTAATCTCCGCGATCAGGTCATGAACTTTCTCGCTCGGCACACCCATCAGGATGATGTTCTGCTGGATCGTGCAGCGCAGGTCGCCAGAGCCGTACTTGTCCGCCAGATCTGCCAGCCCATAGAGCTGATCGCCACTCAGGCGTCCGCGAAGAACTGTCAGACCAACATAGTTCAACCCCTTCTCCTTCTGCGGATTAACGCCGGTGTGATCGCGGTACTGATCGCCCGGAACATTCTCCGCCGGAGCGGGATCGAACTTGAAGCCCATGCGCTTCTCCAACTCCGTGAGGAAGCTCTCCGCCGTCCAGCCATGCTTCAGGAAGAGGAACTTCAGACGGGCCGTCGTTCGGCTCTCGCGCAGAACCGTCTGCTCGCGGAAGATCTCTGCGATTTTGATGCAGACCTCTTCAGCATGCTCCTGCCGAACGAACGCATCCAGCTTCACCGCGAGATGCGGGTCCTTGGATAGACCGCCGCCCACACGCACAGCAAATCCAAGCTCGCCTGCGGCATTTGCAACGGCGGTCAGTGCGATATCGTTGATCTCCGGGTAGGAGCACCAGATCGGGCAGCCCGTAATGCAGATCTTGAACTTTCGCGGCAGGTTCACGAAGTCGTCGTTGGCGGTCAGGGTCTCGGCCACCTTTTTCGCGATCGGAGAAGCGTCGAAGAGTTCGGCACCGTCGTGCCCAGCCAGTGGGCAACCGGTTACATTGCGAACGACGTCGCCGCAGGCGCCCTTCGGCGAAATGCCGACCCTTTCCAGAGCATCCACCACCAGCGGCAGGCTTTCAATCGTCAGCCAGTGGAACTGGATGTTCTGCCGCGTGGTCACGTCGGCCAGATTCTGTCCATGATCTTTCGCAATCTGCGCAATCACGCGCATCTGCTCGCTGGTCAGGATACCGTTCGGAATGCCGACGCGCATCATGAAGTACTCAGTTGCCAGGCCCTCGCCGCCCACG
>JAHFTZ010000228.1 GCA_023265355.1 Terriglobus sp. | reverse complement strand
CGCATGGACAGGAGCGGCAGAAGGTGTGGTTCCGCCGATGCGCCGCCACCATCAGGAGGCTGCCCAGCATGGTCAGGCAAACCTCTGCTGCGTGAGGCGGAAGGGTGTCTCCATAGAAGGCCGCGAACGAGATGCAGCCCAGGCCGCCTGCCATCAGACCGAGGATCTGCCAGCGGCGATGCTTGCGAAAGCCGTAGAGCAGGGCGAAGGCTCCCAGAGCTGCGACCAGAACGGCCAGGGTGCGGTGCGTGTGCTCCTCCGAAGGAAGGAAGTGCGCCGCGACGACGGAGCCGGAGAGAATGATGGGAGCCAGAGCACAGTGGACGAGGCAGAGCGCCGAGGCCCACGTGCCGAAGCGGTCGGCCCAGAAGGTGTGATGGTTGGCAGTGGCGATGGTTTGCGATCCAGACATCTGCCTATTCTAACGCGAAAACGTTCGCATTAGTGAATCGGGAAGGAGCTACGGTCGAAAGCGAGGTCGGGTTCAGAGACCTGGGTTGAGTCGAGACGGCGCGCGGCGAGAGCAAGGAACAGCACGAGGACGATAATCCCGGCACCGACAAAGGGCAGCGAGCGATAGCTGTATCCCGCCGTGAGTACGAGACCGCCGAGGCTCGCGCCCAGGGCATTGCCCAGGTTGAAGGCTCCCTGATTAAGCGTGGAGGCGAGATTTGGAGCGGCCCTTGCCTTTTCCACGATCCGCGCCTGCAGAGGAACGGCGGCGGCGAAGTGGACGAGCCCCCAGACGAAGACGGTTATGGCGATCGGGATGGCGTGCGGTTCGGCGAAGGGCATGACCAGGAGGACGAGTATTACCAGGGCCATGCCGCCGAGGATGGTGGTCATCTGTCGCCAGTCGCTTAGCCTGCCTCCGACGAGGTTGCCGATGGTGATGCCCGCACCGAAGAGCACAAGAACCCATGTGATCGCGTTGGGCTGGAGATGGGTGACCGAACCGAGCATGGGCGCGATATAGGTGAAGACCGTGAAGAGGGAGACCGATGAGAGGGTGCTGAGCGCAAGCACGATCTGTACCTTGGGTTTGAGAACCGTGTTCAGCTCGTGGCGCAGGCGGACGGGCTCCGAGGCCTGCTCTGGGACGAAGAAGATGAGCCCAAGGATGGCGAGGATGCCGACCGGAAGAAGGGCGACGAAGGAGTACCGCCAGCCGAAGGCGTGGCCCAGAGCGGTGCCTGCCGGAACGCCGAGAACGTTGGCCAGCGTGAGGCCGCTGAACATCATGGAGATGGCCTGCGAGCGCTTCTCTTTTGGAACAAGATCGGAGGCCACGATGCTGCCCGTTCCGAAGAAGGCTCCGTGGCAGAGGGCGGTGAGGATGCGCGCGCCGAGCAGAAATCCAAAGGTGGGAGCAAGCGCGCAGGCGAAGTTGCCGAGAACGAAGATCCCCATCAGAAGGACGAGGGAGCGCTTGCGCTCGATGCGCGAGAGCGCCAGAGCGACCAGCGGAGAGCCGATGGTGACGCTGAGGGCGTAGGCGGAGACCAGCACGCCGGCCTTGGGAATACTGACGGAGAAGCTGCGGGCGAGGTCCGGAAGCAGGCCCATGATGATGAACTCGGAGGTTCCGATACCGAAGGCGGAGGTTGTGAGAGCGAGAATCGATTTGCGCATCGTAGGGGCGTTCCTCTGGGTTGGCAGAGAATCCGCGCGGCGAAGCCTCTGGTTTCCATGATAGCGGCGATGGGTTGTGGGGCAGCTTTGTTGATCCGTAAATCGATTTGTTTCGATGGGGATGTGCGTTTTAGACCTGAATCTGCGGGGCCGACTGGCGTCGGCCCGTTCCCTGTTTGGGCGGAGAAGATTGGAGCAGCAGATCCCTCCGCTGCGCTACGGGATGACAAATTTGGTTTGTATTTACTGTGCGGCTGGCAGCGAGAGGTAGAGCGCGCCGAGGGGCGTCAGTTGTCCTGAGGTGCTGAGGAGGCTGGTGAAGTGGGGGTCTGGGGAGCGGCGTCCTGTGAACCAGGCGTACCGGAAGACGTCGCTACGCTGCTCGCAGGTGGCCACCATCTGGGTCATCTGGGTTTCCTGCTTGGCCAGGGTATTGATCTGGGCGCCGTCGTTCTGGCTGTGCCAGTTGGCCATCTCGGTCACCCAGAAGGGCTTTCCATATTTGGTTAAGCGATCCAGCTGACCGGCGAGACCGTAGTCGTACCAGTGGAAGCCGAGGTAATCGATACGGGGTGCGCGGCCTCCGTTGGCGGCCTCGTAGGCGGCGTAGAAAGCATCGAGCCAGACGACCGGGTCGGAGAAGCCGGGCATTGTTCCCCAGTTCATCTGGGGACCCACGATCTGGACGCCGGTGTCTGCGGCGATGGCCTCGTACTGTGGCCACAGGGCGGCGGCGCGCTGGGGGGTCATGTTGGATTGATCGGTGAGGTTCGGCTCATTGAGGACCATCAGATACTTGATGTTCGGATTTGCCTTGAGAAGGCTCTCGATCGCCATGGCGTTGAAGCTTCCGTTCCACAGCATGGGGAAGTAATCCATCCCGTAGCGGGTGGAGTAGTCGGCTGGAACGGCTGCATTCGGAGCTGAGGCCCAGTTGTACCACCAACTCACGCCCGGAGAGAGCGCGGTGAGATCCGCCGGATCGGCGAGGTCGTAGGCGATGCCGCGCTTTGCACTTTTGGCCGTTGAGGCGCTGCTCTCCTGCGCGGCGGCGGCGGGGCCGGAAGCATGAAGGGCCAGGGTTGTTGCGAAGACGGTGAGAAGGAGGGCGGAGACTCTGAAGATAAACCGGGATTTTCTCATGGCACCTAACCTGCTTGAAACAAAAACCTGCTTGAAACAATGGTGCAGTTATAGCGGCTTGAGTCGATGAAGTTGTCACCGTGAGAAGAAAATCCAAAGAAAGACACCTCTCACTGTTGCATTCCAACTTGGGATGCAACGGTGCCTCATTCTGGAAAATCTTGGAACCCGGTGGCAGGGTGCATCGTAAATGACAAAACGGGGTACGTGCCATGAGAGAGTGTTCGGTTTGGGTGCGGCTCAGCCGTGGGGCGACATCGATGGTGGCCATGGGTTCGATGCTGAGTGGCGGTCTGCTTTACGGGCAGGTTCAACGCGCTGCCGTGCCGCCGCCAGCGCAGAAAGAAAGATCAAACCCTGTGCCAGCAACTTCAAGCCCGTCCTACGACGCTGTGACGATTAAGGTGGACAAGTCGGGCAAGGTGTTCTGGAGCAACACGGAGGATGGATTCTCAACGGGCGGCATGCTGACAGCGACCCTGATCCGGAGCGCATACGGGCTGCTGATGGCGAACCAGATTGTTGGACTGCCGGGGTGGGCGAACAGCGAGCTACTGGAGGTTCAGGCAAAAATGGATGCGGATACGGCTGCGACGCTGGCGAAGCTTCCGCCGATGGAGCAGTGGCGACAGAGACAGAAAATGTTGCAGGACCTGCTGGCGGATCGGTTTGCGCTGAAGTTGCACCATGCAACGAAGCAACTGCCGATTTATGTGCTGACGGTTGCAGGCGGCGGAAGCAAGTTGAAGAAGTCCGCAGCGGACAAGGGTGGAAGTGGGTCGTATTCCAACGGCAAGATTGAAGCGGAAGCCACCTCGGTCGAAAACCTGGCGATGAATCTGTCGAGCACGGTCGGCAGATTCATCGAGGACAGGACCGGATTGGCAGGAGGCTACGATCTCACTTTGGAGTGGGCACCGGTCGGTGCGGAAGCGGACGATCCCAGGCCCTCCATCTTTACCGCGATGGAGGAGCAACTGGGACTGAAGCTGAAGCCAGGGCAGGGGCCGGTTGACACCATCGTGATCGATTCGATCCAGCGCCCTTCGGAGAACTAGACCGGAGGCGCGTTTAGACCGTGACCCAGAGCGAATCCAGGCCGCGGAAGGATGGCATTAGTTTGTGCGCGGGGGGGCGGGAGGGATCCAGGGCGAGTTTCGGGAAGCGCTCCAGTAATAAGGCGAAGGCGATCTCAGCCTCTGCGCGCGCGAGGGGAGCTCCAAGGCAGAAATGCGCGCCGCCGCCGAAGGAGTAGTGGCGCTTGTTGTTTCGTTCGATGTCGAAGACGTGTGGATTCTCGTGGAGGTCGGGATCGTGATTGGCGGCGTCGAGTGCGAGGTTGAAGCCTTCCCCTGCACGGAAGGGGCAGCCGTTGACGACGGTTTTGTCTGTACTCACGCGGGTGGCGTTGACTACGGGCGAATCGTAGCGCAGCATCTCTTCAATGGCCGTGGGCAGGAGGGCCGGTGTCGCGCGCAGCTTCTGCATCTGCTCGGGGTGTTGCAGGAGGGCGAAGAGTCCATTGCCGATGAGATCAGTGGTGGTTACGTTTCCTGCCAGCAGAAGAAGCTCACAGGTGCTCCGGATCTCCCATTCGGTAAGTTCCCCTTTTTCTTCTGCTGTGATGAGGCCGCTCACAAAGTCTGTGCCACGCTCGATCCGCCGCTCGTCCACGATCTTCGTGAAGTAATCCTGAAGACTCTTGTTTCCCCAGGCGAAATCTGCATTTTGCTCCGGTGTGGCCATGGGGTTGAAGATATGGACCTGCGCCTTCGACCACGCCATGAAGTCCGCGAGGGAGCCTCCGGAGACGCCCAGTACCTCCGCAATGACCGCGACCGGAAAAGGCCGTGCAAAATCTTCGATCAGGTCGAAGGTGGAGCGGCCAGCGAGAGAATCGAGTAGATCTTTTGCAATCGCCTGGATGCGACCCTTCATGGCATCCACAGAGGGCTGGTTGAAGACCTTTACGACTGCGGAGCGGACACGCTTGTGGTCCGGATCATCCATGCGCAACATGCTGGGACGGTAGTTCTCGTCCACGCGAAACATAAGACGGGTATAGGAA
>JAHFTZ010000227.1 GCA_023265355.1 Terriglobus sp. | reverse complement strand
CGTGCGCTCGAAGAAGCACTCAGCGGCGATCGCAAGATCTTCCTCGCGACGCAGCATGATGCTTCCGTGGATGAACCCAACGCAGACGACATCTATACCACCGGCACCATCGGCACGATCGTGCAGAGCGTGAAGGGTCCAGATGGAAATATCAAGGTCCTCGTTGAGGGTGTGGAGCGCGCACGTGCGCTCGACCTGAATGACGAAGACGGCTTCTTTGTCGCAACCGTGCGCACAGGTGGACTCTCCTCCGAGATGACGCCCGCCATCGAGCAGGCCATGCAGCGCGTGCAGACGCTCTTTGAGCAGTACGTGAAACTGCAGCAGAGCCTGAACTACGAGACGATGGTCGCCTCCGTACGTGGAGACGAACCCGGCAAGCTCGCCGACACCATCGCCGCGAACCTGCAACTCACAATCGATGAGAAGCAGCAGATCCTCGACCTCTTCGACGTGGAAGCGCGCCTCGCGCACATCGCGGATGTTCTGGACATCGCCATCGAGAAGCTGAACGTGGATCGCACCGTGCAGTCGCGCGTGAAGCGGCAGATGGAGCGCGCGCAGAAAGAGTACTACCTCAACGAAAAGATCAAAGCGATCCAGAAGGAACTCGGTCGCGGCGAAAAGAGCGAGTGGGACGAGCTCAAGAAAAAGATTGATGCCGCAGGCATGCCCAAGGACGTCGCAGACAAGGCCCATCAGGAGCTCAAGAAGCTCGAAGCGATGCCACCTATGTCCGCCGAATCCACCGTCTCGCGGAACTACCTCGACTGGCTGCTCGCTGTGCCGTGGAAGAAGAAGAGCAAGGAAATTCGCTCCATCGACCACGCGGAGAAGATCCTCAACGAAGATCACTACGGCCTGGAGAAGATCAAGGATCGCATCCTCGAATTTCTCGCGGTGCGTCAACTGGTAAAGAACCCGAAGGGCTCGATCCTCTGCTTCGTCGGACCTCCGGGCGTGGGTAAGACCTCGCTTGGTATGTCCATCGCAAAGGCCACAGGCCGCAAGTTCGTCCGCTTCTCTCTGGGCGGCGTGCGCGATGAGGCGGAGATCCGCGGACATCGCCGCACCTACATCGGTTCCCTTCCCGGCCAGATCATCCAGTCGATGAAGAAGGCTGGAACGAAGAACCCGGTCATCATGCTCGACGAGATCGACAAGATGGCTTCGGACTTCCGTGGCGATCCCGCCAGCGCGATGCTCGAAGTGCTCGATCCAGAGCAGAACAGCACCTTCCAGGATCATTACCTTGATGTCGAATATGATCTCTCGCAGGTCCTCTTCGTCGCCACGGCCAATGTTCTCCACACGATCCCCGGGCCACTGCGCGATCGCATGGAGGTGCTGCAACTCCACGGTTACACCGAGATCGAAAAGCTCGAGATCGCGAAGCAGTATCTGCTCAAGAAGCAGCGCGAAGCTACTGGCCTGACGGAAGAGAATATCGAGTTCACTGACGGCGCCTTGAAAGAGATCATTCGTGGCTACACGCGCGAAGCCGGTGTCCGCAATCTGGAGCGCGAGATCGGCAACGTCTGCCGTAAGGTCGTTCGTCGCGTTGTGAAATCCGGCACCAAGCATAAGAAGGAAGAGGTCACGGCGGAGAACATGCCAGACTTCCTCGGAACGCAGCGCTTCCGCGATTCCCAGGTGCAGGAGAAGAGCGAGATCGGCCTCGTCACGGGCCTGGCATGGACGGAGGTTGGCGGATCCATTCTGCAGACCGAAGTGCAGGTCCTGGACGGTAAAGGCAAGCTCACAACGACCGGTCAGCTGGGCGATGTGATGCAGGAGTCCGCGCAGGCAGCCCTGAGCTATATCCGCTCGCGCGCGCAGCACCTCGGCCTTCCACGCGAGTTCTATCGCAACATCGACATTCACGTCCATGTACCGGAGGGCGCGATTCCCAAGGACGGTCCGTCGGCGGGCATTACGCTGGCCACAGCGCTCGCAAGCGCTCTGACCAAGATTCCCGTGCGTCGCGATATCGCCATGACGGGCGAGATCACGCTGCGTGGAAAGGTGCTTCCGATCGGCGGCCTGAAGGAGAAGCTGCTTGCGGCCCATCGCGCGGGGATTCGTGAAGCGATTCTGCCCGGAGAGAACCGCAAGGACTTTGCAGAGCTGCCTGAACTCATCAAGTCCGAGATGAAGCTGCACTTTGTGGAACAGATGGATGAGGTACTGAAGATTGCGCTCGAAGGCAAACTGCCCGAGCTCACAGAGGAAGTGCCGCAGGCCCTGGCCGGAGCGGTCCCACCTCCGATCGTTTCGGCCAATGTTCCCCACGCCCACCAGTAAGAGCTACGTCCCTATCGCATCGAAATAGTCTGCAACTCACGCTTGAACCTTAAGCATGAGTTGCAGGCGCACGCCTTGCCTCACTATGCATTTCCCCCAAAAAGCAATCTCTGGAAGATTTCGCTTCGTCCATCGGTGCGGGTGATGGCCTCCGAGCTCGCCGCGCGGTATCCGCGTCCAACGTGGTGTCACCCGGTTCGGTGGATACCAGCATGTGGGATGCGGTTGCATCCACGCCGGTAAGAGACAGAAGCTCTCTTCAAAAATCTGGCGAGAGGTATCCCTCTGGGACGAATGGGCGCTTCCGAGGAGGTGGCCAATGCCGTCCTATTTCTCGCATCTCAGGAATCATCATTCGTTCAGGCGAGCGAGATTGTCGTCGATGGAGGATCTTCCGGTGCTCCTTTAGGAGCACCCATCTATTTCACGAGCGAGAGCCCGCAGGATTCCAGGAAGGCCGATTGATCAAGGGCCGCTTTCGCGCAAAAATGGCGGCCCGTATCGGGCCGCCATTTTTGCGCGCACGACGAACCTACGCGCGTCTACCGGTAAGAAAATGCCCGATAACCGAGATCACCGCAAAGATCAGCAGCAGGTGAATGAGAATACCCGCGCTTTTAAACATGACAAAACCACCGATCCAGAGAACCACAAGAACCAAAGCGATAATCAGAAACATTGAATCTCCTTCAGGGCGTACGCGCCAATCCGTTCCGCCACGCCGCACGACATAGTAAGAGGGCCTCTTCCGCAAGTGCGTTGCTTGTCCAGCCGCACTTCTCACTTTGCCGCATGGCTGCCGCTGGAACGCCGTGAAGACTAGCGGGAGCCGCCAGCGATCGAGGGGATGAACATGACCTCATCCTTGTCCTGAAAGGCATAACTCTCTCCGCCAAGAAAGCGGATGTCTTCGTCATTCACATAGACGTTGATGAACTTCCGCAACTTCCCGTCTTCATCCTTGATATGTTCGCCGAGCACGGGAAACTTGAACTTCAGATCCTCTACAAGCGCCGGAAGGTTGGCTGCGCTTGAATCGACCTGTTTGACACCGTCAGTGTGCCGATGAAAAGCAGCGGGCAACATCACACGAATAGACACTTACTTTCCTCCTGCGAGCACAAGCTCGGGTTCTGCTTCTGCGGCGTAGTTGATCTCGCGCAGATACTCTTCAAAGTCAGCAAGACGCGGTCGAACTGCGCGCTGCGCTTCATACTTTCCTGCCAGAGCATCGGTCGTTTTGAGACCGTTGCCCGTGATGCAGCTTACGGTGAGATCGTCGGGATGAATACGTCCGTGCGCATACAGCCGCGCCGTCACAGCCGTGGTGACACCGCCCGCAGTCTCCGTGAAGATGCCCTCGGTCTCGGCAAGCTCCTGCATGCCGCTGACGATCTCTACGTCAGAGACATCTTCGGCCCAGCCGCCGCTCTCGCGGATCATCTTCGCAGCCTGCGGTCCGTCCGCTGGATTACCGATCGCCAGCGAACGCGCAATCGTGTTCGGACGCTGCGGCTCGATGAGATCCAGATTGTTCTTCACCGCGTGTGCGATCGGCGAGCAGCCAGTCGCCTGCGCACCGAAGAAGCGCACCGGCTTGTCTTCGACCAGCCCCAGATAAACAAGCTCCTTGAAGGCCTTGCGGATCTTGCGAATCAGCGAACCGCCCGCCATCGGAACAACGACGTTGTCTGGCAGCCGCCATCCGAGCTGCTCCGCGATCTCGTA
This sequence comes from Terriglobus sp., assembly GCA_023265355.1. Classification (GTDB taxonomy): domain Bacteria; phylum Acidobacteriota; class Terriglobia; order Terriglobales; family Acidobacteriaceae; genus Terriglobus. The sequence goes on along the minus strand of JAHFTZ010000227.1, from coordinate 835 downwards.
GCCGACCGTCTTCGAACCCTCGGCGTAGTAGGGCCGCAGGTTCACATTCACAAAGCCCCAGCTGTACTGGTCTGCAATCAGCGAGCAGAGGCGATTGACGTGGTCGTAGTTGCCATCGATACGAACGAGCTGAGCACCGTAGACGAGCGTGTTGAGGATCTTCGCAGGCTCCAGGTCCGCCGGAACCAGGATGCACGCCTTAATGCCCAGGCGCGCGGCCTGCGCCGCTACCGAGTTCGCCAGGTTGCCCGTGGACGAGCAGCCGACCGTCGTAAATCCAAAGGCCTGCGCGTTCGCCAGGGCGACGCTCACGACGCGGTCCTTGAACGAGAGCGTCGGGAAGCAGACGGCATCGTTCTTCACATAAAGGTTATTGGCGCCGATGCGCTTGCCGAGGTTCTTCGCGCGAACGAGCGGCGTGAAACCTACGGGAAGATCGGGCTCGAAGCCCTCAGGAATAGGAAGCAGGGCGCGATACCGCCAGATATTCGCCGGTCCGGCTTCGATTGATTTGCGGGTAAAGAGGCTCTTCGCGGCTTCGAGATCGTAGTGCACCTCAAGCGGCGTGAAGGTCTCATCGCAGATAGAGAGCGGCTGGTTGCCGAAGCTCTTTCCATCCATATTACGAAGCTCGTACGGCGTACAGGCAGACATGCAATCCTTCTCCGAATGGAGAGAAGCGTGCCTTTGACATACTCTTTTCTGGATCCACGAAGGCGGCAAACGCCAGCAGCGCGGTTGGAGGAAGTCAGGATTATTCGGAGGTACAGAGCTACGAAGGACGCCATGTATCCCGAATCTCATGTTCCCTGTTACCAGGAGAGAGGTGACACCG
>JAHFTZ010000226.1 GCA_023265355.1 Terriglobus sp. | reverse complement strand
ATGGAGAAGCACTAAGTTGTTTTTGCAGGCGAAGGCGGATTCTGTAAACCGGCGCTCCGGGGTGTCGTCGACGTCCCGCATCTTGCCTCTGCTCTCGCTCACGCTTCTACTCTCCGGTTGCCACAAAAAGCAGCACGTCGCTCGTCGCCAGGCGCCTCCACCGATCACAAGCCAGCGCTATCCCACGGTCGCCCGACGCCCTGTGCCTCCCGTCATCCTGCACGATCCCTCGGAAGATTCGAACCCCAGCGGTATTCACGCACAGCCGCACGTAGACAACAAAAATATCTCCTCGTCCGAGACTGGCCTGGCCAGTTGGTATGGCCCGCCGTATCACAACCGCACCGGGGCCAACGGTGAGATCTACGACCAGAACGCCATGACCGCCGCGCACCGCACGCTGCCGATGGGCACAGTCGTCCGCGTCACCAACCTCTCCACGAATCAGAGCGTCACGGTGAAGATCACCGACCGAGGCCCGTTCGTGCAGGGACGCATCATCGATCTTTCTCTGGCGGCTGCAAAAGAGACGGGGCTCTACCGAATGGGTGTGGCCAAGGTTCGAGTCGAAGTCTTCGCCGCACAGCGTCCGCTGACCGGAGGAAAGTGGTGTGTGCAGGTCGGCGCCTTCCAGAAAGAAGGCAACGCCAATAAGTTGAAGTCCGATCTCCTACGCCGCTACGAAACCGCGAAGGTCATTGAGTTCCCTGGACCTACCGGGCATTGGGTGCGGATCAATCCCGCGCTGAACGACCGTGCCCACGCCACCCAGATCGCAGACAATATCCGCACCGCCGAACCCGACGCGCAAGCCTACATCGTCCGCTTGGACTAGAGATCCCTCAGGAAACCCACAACCGGGTGCCCGATACGTCGCGTTCTTTTGCGATCTATGCTCTACAACCAACCCTTAGCCCGAGCCATCCGCGCCGCGTCGATCCGATTCACCGCCCCCAGCTTACTCATCGCCTCAGACAGATAATTCCGCACCGTTCCTTCGCTCAACCCCAACTCCCGCGCCACCTCCGCTGTCGTCCGGCCCTCGCCCGCGCGCAGGAGAATCTGCCGCTCACGCTCCGTCAGAGGATCGGCCTCGCTCCCCCACGCCTCCGCCGCAAGGTCGGGATCGATCACACGCAGTCCGCGATGCACACGCCGCACCGCCTCCGCCAACTCTGCCGCTGGCCTGTCTTTCAAGAGATACCCAAGAACTCCGCTCTCCATCGCACGCCGCAGATAGCCCGCGCGCGCAAACGTTGTCAGCATCACGACACGAGTCTTCAAACCCGCCTCACGCACGGCCGCGGCAAGCTCCAGCCCCGTCATCTCCGGCATCTCGATATCGGTCACCAGTACATCGGGCGGCTCCTTCAGCATCAGGCGCAGAGCCTCACGGCCATTCGCCGCCTGCAGATGCACCGCGATATCAGCCTCAGCATTTAACAAGGAAGCCAGCGCCCCGCGCACCATCCCCTGGTCTTCCACCAACATCACACAAATCTTCGCCACGGAATCCTCACTAACCGTTTTGCCAAACTCACTTGCCACTCGCTTCAGAGGGGCATCTCAACAACCAGACGCATGCCACTCTCGCCATTCAGTAGCAGCTTCCCACCCAGCATCTCGACTCGCTCGCGCATCCCCTTCAGACCGAAGCCGCCATGCCCGTCGCCGCCCACGCCATCATCCGATACCACCATCCGCACCGTCTTACCTTCCACATCGACACGGAGTGAGCACTGCGAAGCACGCGAGTGCCGCACGACGTTCGTCACGGCCTCGCGCACGCCCAGCGATAGGGTCATCTCCTGCTCGCGCGAGAGCAGCGTTGGCAACGTCAGCGGCTCCATCGTGTGTTCATAAGCAATGCCCGCGGAACGCAGGACATCTTCAGCCTTCTCCATCTCCGCCGCCAGCCCATGCGAACGAAAGCCGAGCACCGCCTCGCGCACTTCAGCCAAAGCCTGACGCGCAGAGCTTTGAATCTGCCGAACTTCTTCCGCAGCCTTCTCCGGATCGCTTGCGATCAAGCGCTCCGCGACCTGCGACTTCAGCACGACCAGCGTCAGCGTATGACCGAGGACATCGTGCAGATCACGGGCGATGCGCTCCCGCTCTGCCGTCTTTGCCAGCCGCTCCACTTCGCTCTGCGCCACCAACAGCTTACGATCCGCCTCTGCCTTCTGCGCAAAGTGCAAGTTGGTCAGAGTCACGACCACCGTAAAAAATATACCCAGGCCAAAGTTCCACGGAGACAGGCCCAGCACCAATCCCTCACTGATAATCAGACCCACCTGCAGCAGCAGAAGCCTGATCACCACATTGGCGTCCTTCAAAATGAAGGGCAGAGATGCCAGCGAAAAGCAGAACATGCCCGAAGCACTCTCGCTAAAAGGAACATACAAAAACGGAAGTACAAACAGCGCCACCAGCACCGTCGTCCGCATCTGCCCGCGCACAAACGGAACAGCAACATAGAGCGTAACGAACAGCACATACACGAGCGCGAACCACATCCAGTGCGTCAGCGAATGACGCTGAATGGGATCGATGAAAAAGAAGAGCGTATAAGCCAGCGCCAGATGACGCTGAAATAAACCGCCCTTCTTTTTCTTCTCCATGCTGCACTCACTCCCAACCATCGACTACTCCTTCGCCGCGTTCCGCCGGAACATCACCGCGGCCAACGCCAATGTCACCACACTAAACGCTGCGAGCCATATCCAGTGCATCAGAATGGAGTCGCTCCCGGGTAAACCACCGTATTTCCAGCGGCGATCCGAGCGAACCGAGTAACTTGTTCTCGAATCCTTTTATCCCCGCGCTGCACTATCTCTTGGTAGCCCATCGGCTTCGGGTAGTAACTCCGGAATAACTCGATATACTCCCGCGCCGCAGCGTTAGCGAGACATCCTGCAACGCTACGTGCTGTCCGTATCTCTGAGCTACGCCTGCCAGTTCCGCCGCTACATCCTGCATCGCGAGCCCCATCCGACATCTTGATCTTCCTACCGGCGCTTCACAGGCAACAGTGCATTTCGTCACGGACTGCGCATGACATTTGTCAGGTCTTCCTTCGAATGAAGTCCGAAAGCAAATCAACTTAGTCTTTCGGCCACAAATTACGGAACCGAAAATCAAAACGCTGCGTACATGACGAATGTCATCTTCTACTCCTGACATTTTCCACTGTTGCGCTCAGTAACTGTCCCTCATTCTTAGGAAATAAGGACACCGCCGTGAAACTTCTCACTCATCACGCAGTCCAAAAGGCCACCATGAACAAGTTAGCCGTTACCTTCCTCCTATTCGCAGCCGCCGCTACCGCGCAAAACTGCGCGCACCTTACCGGCACCGTGCGCGATGGCAACGGAGGGGGCATTCCCGGCGCGGCACTTACGCTCGACGATGTGGCGATGAAGCCCTCCGATGACGAGGGCCACTACACCCTGCCGTGCCTCACTCCCGGCAATCATCACCTGCACATCGTTGCCGACGCCTTCGCGCCCTCCGATGTCACGCTCACCGGTCGCGCCACCACGCTCGACATCGCTCTGCGCCTTGCCGAAGTCGACCAATCCATGGAGGTCGGCGAGAACACAGAGTCCGGGTTGAACAACCAGGAGACCGGCGGTTCCAAGACGCTCAGCAAAAACGACCTCGCCGGTCTTGCCGACGATCCCGACGACTTCAAGCGCGAACTCCAGGTACTCGCTGCAGCAGGCGGCGGCACGCCGGGAAATGCAACCATCTCCGTCGACGGATTTCAGGGGTCAGCAGCCATGCCGCCGAAGGGCTCCATCGCGTTCATCCGCATCAACCCCGATCTTTTTTCTTCGGAGTACGGCAGTCCTCCCTATGAAGGCGGTCGCATCGAGATCTTCACCAAACCCGCGGCGGGGCGCATCCACGGCTCGTTCTTTACGACGCAGTCGGGTTCGTTCCTCAACGCGCGCGACCCGTACTCTCTCTCCAAGGCCGCCATCGCAAAGCATCGCTACGGCTTCGATCTCTCCATGCCCATCAAGCCGAACAAGCTCGATCTCTCGCTCAACCTCGAAAAGCGCGACATCGAAAACTTCTCGGTGGTCAACGCAGTCGTTCTCGATGCCAACAAAAACATCACCAACACCACCTACAACGTTCCCGCCACGCAGCATCTCTGGATTGCCGCAGCGCGCTCCGGCGTGCAGTGGAACAAGCAGAACCTTTCCACATTCAGCTACTCCGGCAACGTCAATCACCTGCTCAACATGAATACCGGTGGCCTTCAGTTGCAGGAGGCTGGCTACGACAACGCGCGCGCAGACCACTCTGTCCGGGGCACGCTCGTCTCCACACTTTCGCCACGCGCCGTGCATGAAGCGCACGTTGCTTTCACCTTTGGCACCACAACCAACACGCCGAACTCCACTGGCCCCGCGATCAACGTAGCAGGTGCGTTCACTGGCGGCGGTGCGCCAACCGGTCCCAACAAACTCACAGAAAATCAACTCGAGATTAACGACGACATTCTTTATTCGCGCGGCAAACACAGCTTCAAAGCAGGCATCATCTCGCTCACCTTCTTTGACCGCAACACCATGCCCTCCGGCTTCAACGGAAGCTACACCTTCGGCGGAGGCACTGCTCTGCCGCTGGATGCGAACGGCAATCCCACAAGTACCGCGCCTATCCAGATCTCGGCGATCGAGCAGTATCGCCGCGCTCTTCTTGGGTATCAGGGCGGCACTGCCACCGTTTACACCGTCACCACGGGATCTCCAATCGTGAACTTTACGCAAAACCGAACCGCGCTTTACGTTCAAGACCAGTGGAAGATCACCAGCCGCTTCCAGGCGGCACTCGGTCTGCGATACGCCTTCCAGAACAA
>JAHFTZ010000006.1 GCA_023265355.1 Terriglobus sp. | reverse complement strand
AACCGCCAAACAGCGCCAGCGCAAAGATGCGCGCATACTCCAGGTCGAAGCCCAGAAAGATCAGCGCAGGCAGCGTAAAGATCACGCCGCTGGCGATCGACTGCCCCGCATTTCCTGTGGCCTGAACAATATTGTTCTCCAGAATGGACGACCGCCCCAGCACGCGCAGGATCGAGATCGACAGCACCGAGATCGGGATCGAAGCTCCCACCGTCAGACCGGCGCGGAGGCCGACATATACCGTCACCGCGCCGAAGAGCACGCCAAAGACCGCTCCAATCAGGATCGCCCGAACCGTAAGTTCAGGCCGGTTCTCGCTATCGGGAACGAAGGGGCGGAAGGGCGGCGTAGGTGCGTGGTGCGTCGTGGACATAAGCGATTTCTCCGGAGGTTTCTCTGCTGGAAGTGAAAGCGAGTGTATCAGTCAGCCTCCTCTTTGGATTTTCGTCCAGGAGAGCGTCTTTCCCAAAACAAATGCGTCTGTAATGGCATACGGTTGTTGCGTGGGGGTTTTTACAATGCGTGCTCTGATCGGTCTGGTTCTCGTAGGTTCCATGAGTTTGGCGATGCATGCCCAGGATGCACCTGCAGGTGATGCTCCCCAGGGGGGCGGGCAGCGGCAGGGCCGTCGCGGAGGTATGGGCTTCGGTCGCGGCAATGGAGTCGCTGGCACCGTCACTGCCATCAGCGAAACGGTTCTAAGTCTGAAGGACGAATCCGGTGAAACCTACACCGTCGATCTCACGGCGAACACGCGTCTGATGAAAGAGCGCCAGCCCGTAAAGACCACCGACATCAAGGTCGGCGATAACGTCATGGCCATGGGTATGCAGGAACCCGGGAAACATGAGATCCACGCCGCCGTGGTCGCGGTCATGACGCCGGAGCAGGCGGCGGAGATGAAGGCGCGCGCAAAGGAGATGCGCGAAAACCTTGGCAAGACCTTCATCGTGGGCCACATCACGAAAATCGACGAACTCAAGATCACCGTGATGCGTCCCGACAACGTAGAGCAGGTCATCGCCGTCGACGAAAACACCTCTTTCCGCAAAGGCGGCGGTGGTCGCGGCATGGCGGCCGGCATGGGTATGAGCGGTGGCGGTGCAGGTTCTGACACGCCGCCAGCGGGTGAATCCATCACCCTTGCCGATGTAAAGGTCGGCGAAAACATCACCGGGCGCGGCGCACTCAAGGCAGGCGTCTTCGTTCCGACAACGCTGACCATCATGGAATCTCGTCGTCCCAGGCCAGACGGAGAGCCCGCTCCACCCTCTGCACAGCAATAATTTTTGCTAAGTGCATGGCCACATGATTTTTGAGCGGTAGAGCGCGATCGATTCAAAAAGGACGGAAGTTTGAAGACACATCTACTGGCATTCGTCATGGCGGTGAGTGCTGCCGTCTCCTTGCCGGTCGGCGCCCAGGATACAACCCCCGAAGCGGTGCCTGCAGCACCTGCGGCATCCGCAGAGAGTCAGGGCGAAACGATTCGTGGAACGGTCAACGCGGTCACCGCCGACCCAAAGTCTCCGGGCGTCCCTCTGCCCGGCGTCGCCATCACCGCGACCAATAGCCTCACCGGGAAAAAATACACCACCTCCACGGACGTGGATGGAACCTACGCCCTCGCCATCCCACGGAACGGGCGATACGTCATTCGCGCGGAGCTTGCAGCCTTCGCCGCTACGACGCAGGAGATTCTGCTGAATGCGACCGCGCACGCAGGCACGGCGGCCTTTCATATGGAACTCGCCAGCCGCGTCGCCGCGCGCGAGGCCGCAGCAGGAGCGGAATCCACCGCAGGCATCCACGCACAGACTCTCTCGCGTGGTCTTCAATCGCTCGGCATCGCCTCCGGTGGTGATGCGCAGACCAGTGACGCCACTGTCGGCGGAGGTGCCAGTGGGGCGGCGCTGCCTTCGATCTCCGGTGGAAGCGATCTCACCGACTCCGTCAGCGTCAGCGGACAGACAGGCATCACCAATGGCCTCGCCAACTTCTCCGAAGACGAGATCCGCAACCGCATCCAGGACGCCATGGCCCAGGCGCGCGCCAACGGCGGGGGCAACGGCGACATCGCTACCGCTGTCGTAGGGATGCTTGGCGGCATGATGGGTGGAGGTCCGGGAGGCATGGGTGGTCCCGGCGGAGGTGGGCCAGGAGGCGGAGGGCGTGGTGGACGTGGCGGTGGTGGCTTCGGCGGTGGTGCCTTCCGCAACATGAATCCGACGGCCATCCACGGCAACGTCTTTTACCAGGGCGGCAACGGTGCCCTCGACGCCACGCCGTACTCTCTGACCGGCACTGCGGTGAAGCCCGACTACAGCAGCAATCGCTACGGAGCGAGCTTCGTAGGTTCGCCTTATATCCCCGGACTTACCCAGCCGAATCCGAAGCAGTTCGTCTTCCTCAATCTCACAGGGGGGCGAACGATCACGCCGTTCAACGCCTACGCCACCGTGCCCACCGTGGCGCAACGGGCGGGAGACTTCACCGGCCTTACGCAGACGGTCAATGGTGTCGCTACTCCCGTCACCATCTACGATCCCAGCACCAACGCGCCCTTCGTCTGCAACGCGCAGACCAACGTGATCTGCCCCGACCGTCTCTCAAGCGCCGCGCAGAATCTGCTCGCCTACTACCCTCTGCCCAACATCGCCACCAACACGCAGAACTACAACTACCAGCGCATCGCCGCTGCGGGGAACAACACCGCCGCGCTCTCCGCCCGCTTCGTGCGCAACATCGGCGCCACGCCCGCCTTCGGCGGCCGTTTTGGTGGCGGCAGCGCAGGTGGTGGCCGCAGGCAGCGCCAGGATGCACCCAAATCGCTGCGTCAGAACTTCAACGCAAGTTTCAACTATCAACATGGCGCAAGCGATAGTCTCGGCACCTTCGCCGTGCAGGACACAAAGGCCGCCTCGGATGGCTACGGTCTCGGTGTCGGTTATTCCATAGGGTACGGTCGCTTCAATAACAACACCACCCTCAACTGGAACCGTTCGCACGCCCTTACGACCAATCTTTATACCGGCACTCCAACCGATCCCACGGCAGCCGCGGGCATCAACGTTCCTAAACCCTCTGCGGTCACGCCCGGTTTCTACAGCGGCCTGCCCGTCATAAGCCTGACCAACTTCACCAGCTTTGGCGCAGGAAATCCCGCCGACAGCGTCAACCAGACGATCGCCTTCGGAGACGTCGTCAGTTGGAACCACAAGAAGCACAATCTGCGCTTCGGCTTCGATGTGCGCCGCATCCACTACGACGTCCTCGGCTCCTCGAATGTTCTAGGCTCGCTGACCTTTACCGGATACGCCACAACGGCCCCTTCCACGGATACGACGACCGCCAATACACCAACAGGAAGCTCTTTTGCTGACTTCCTCCTCGGCGCTCCACAACAGTCGAAGATCCAGGCCGCATCCTTCAAGACGTATCTCCGCGAAACCGTCTGGGATGGTTATGTCAACGACGACTTCCGCCTCCTTCCCAACCTGACGGTGAACGCCGGTCTTCGCTACGAATACTTCGCTCCTTACGTCGAAAAGTTTGATCGCCTCGTCAATCTCGATCACAGCGCAGACTTCACACAGGTTGCTGCTGTCGTCGCCAATGGCACCGGTCCCTTCAGTGGAAAGTTTCCGCGCTCACTCGTGCAGCCCGATCGCACGATGTTCTCTCCCCGCATCGGCATCGCTTATCGTCCCAAATGGCCAAAGCAGACGGTGATTCGCGCAGGCTACGGCATCAACTTCAACACTGGCCAATACAGCCGCTTCGCGCGCAGTCTGCAGTCGCAGCCACCCTTCTCAATTACGCAGACCAATACCGCTGGGCAGAATGGATGCGGGACCTTCGGCACCTTCACACTGGCCAACTCTTTCGGCTGCACCGCATCCACCACGACGCAAAATAACTTCGCCGTCAATCGCAACTACCGTCTTGGCCGTGTGCAGGTCGTCAACGCAGATATCCAGAAGACACTTCCGCTTGGCATCGTACTCAACGTCGGTTACAACGGCTCATTTGGCGGCGACCTCGATCTGCTCCGCGCACCGAATCACACCGCCACCGGCGTCACCTCAGCAGACGCTACGGCATTCACCTACGAAGACTCCATCGCCGACTCGCGCTTCAACTCCCTTACGATCAACGCGCGCAAGCGCATGCAAAAGGGCATCGCCCTCGGCGCAAGCTACGTCTATGGCCACTCCATCGACAATGCCTCCAGCATCGGTGGCAGCGGAGGCAACATCATCGCGCAGAACGACCAGCGTCTCGATCTCGAATACGGCAACTCCAGCTTCGATGTGCGGCACGGGGTCACGGGCGACTATGTCTTCGAACTTCCCTTCGGCCCGAACCGCGCCTTCTTCAACCAGGGAGGCGTGATGCCGAAGATCCTGGACGGCTTCTCCGTCTCCGGCACCTTCACCTTTGCTTCAGGCACTTACTTCACGCCCAGCTACGCCTCTACCATTGCGCAGGTGGCGTCGGGCGGAAACTACACCCTGCGCCCCGACCGCGTCTTCGCGCAGTCCATCAGCGGTCCCGGAAGCTCTTCTCTCTGGTTCAATAACTCCGCCTTTACTGCGCCCACCTCTCCTTCAGGTTACGGGACCGCCTCGCGTAACTCCATCGAAGGCCCCGGCACAGTGAGAATGAATATGTCTCTGGCGCGCACGCAGAGCTTCGGTGGGACCAAGTCCTTCGAAGCGCGCGTCACTGCCAACAACGCCTTCAACACCGTGCAATACTCTGGCATCAACACGGTGCTCAACTCGGCTACCTTCGGCCGCGTCACCAGTACGGCCAGTCCACGTCAACTCACCGTCCAGGCGAGGTATCGGTTTTGAGAGATCGCATACAGCATGGCAGTAGGATGTCAGCAGCGAGCAGCTTCGCCTCCCTGCGCGCAGTCGTCGCGTCAGCTCTGGTGGCAGCACTTTGCACAACTCCTCTCCTCGCCCAATCGGGTCAGATTCAGCAGCAAGGCAGTGCGCAGTCGCAGGTCTTCACGCTCAATGTCCGCAGCGAACTCGTCCTCACCAATGTCGTCGTGCGCGACAAGAAGACCGGCGCCGTCGTCAAAGGACTCAAAGCCTCCGACTTCACCGTCACAGAAGACGGCAAACCGCAGAAGATTGCCTCCTTCGATTTCCAGAACGTCGACGAAGCCGCCGTGCTCAACGAGAAGACCGTCAGCGGCAAGGCCCCCACCATCGCCGAGATGATGGAGCGCTCCATCGCTGCAGACGCCGCCTCGCTCCGCGATCATCGCCTCATCGTCATGTTCTTCGATCTCGCCTCCATGCAGCAGGAAGATATCGACCGCGCCGTGGAAGCCGCTCAGAACTACATCAAGACGAAGATGCAGCCCGCCGACCTAGTCTCCGTGGCAAGCCTCAGCACCAGCCTTACGCTCGATCAGGACTTCACAGCCAACAAAGACTCGCTCCTCGCCGCAGTCGGCAAGTACAACGGCACCGAAGGCCAGGGATTTGCGGCTGGTACCACGGGCGACAGCGAAGGCACGGCCGACGACGCTACCAGCTTCACCGCCGACGACACCGAGTACAACAACCTCAACACCGACCGCGAACTCTACGCCATCCAGTCCATCGCCAAGAGCCTCGAACGCGTCGACCAGCGGAAGTCCATGCTCTACTTCTCCGGCGGCCTCAGCCGCAACGGTATCGAGAATCAGGCCTCACTCCGTGCCGCCACCAACGCCGCCGTCCGCGCGAACATGAGCATCTACAGCGTGGATACACGGGGTCTCGAAGCCATCCCTCCTGTCGGCAACGCCAGCGTCGGTAGTCTACGCGGTACGTCTGCGTACAGCGGCGCTGCGATGCAGTCGCGCCTCAGCTCAAACTTCTCTTCGCAGGAGACGCTTGCCACCCTCTCCAGCGATACGGGGGGAAAATCTTTCTTCGACTCCAACGACTTCGCTCCCGCCTTCCAGCAGGTGCAGAACGACACGGAGGCCTATTACATCCTCGGGTTCCATTCGCAGAACCAGGCGCGTGATGGCAAGTACCGCCACCTCTCCGTCAAGCTCAACCGCAACGATGTGAAGCTCGACTTCCGCCCCGGCTACTACGCGCCCGCCGACTTCCAGCACCAGAAGTCTGAAGACCGCGAGATAGCCCTCTCCGAACAGATGAAGAGTGACCTCCCCGCCACCGACGTCGCCGTCTATCTGCAGGCGCTCTACTTCCGCATCAGCGACAACCGTTACTTCGTTCCCGTCTCCGCCATCGTTCCGGGTTCGCAGATCCCCTTCGTCAAGAACGGCGACAAGGACAAGGCCTCGCTCGACTTCCTCGGCGAAGTGCGCAACGCGCAGCGACTCGTCGTAGGCAACATCCGCGAGACGGTGAAGCTGCAACTCGGCGCGGACCAGCAGGTGCAGCGCAAAAACATTCAGTACAACACCGGCTTCGCTCTCGCTCCGGGAAAGTACCACCTCAAGCTCGTCGTGCGCGAAAACCAGACCGGGGCGATGGGCAGCTTTGAAACCGATCTCAACGTGCCCGACCTGAAAAGGTCCCCGCTCAAGCTCTCAAGCGTTCTTCTCTCTAGCCAGCGCATTCCCAACACCGCCAAGCGCTCTGAAAACCCACTCATTCGCGATGGCATGGAGTTCGTAGCGAACGTACCGCACGTCTTCCGCCAGGACCAGCACCTCTACGTGATGTACGAGGTCTACGATCCGGCGAAGGTCCGCGCTGTAGCCGCAGCCGATGCAGCTACAGCGAACAACGCCAGCACTAGCGGCCTCAAAGCACACCCCTCGGTAGGCGGCGTGCGTGTCCTAACCTCGATTCAGTTCCTGAGCGGCGGAAGCAAAGTCTACGAGACACCACTCGTCGCAGGCACGGCAGTCAACGTGCTGGAGCGCGGCGCCGTCGGCTTCCAGTTCGACATCCCGCTCAACGGCCTCAAACCCGGCACCTACGTCTGCCAGGTCAATGTCATCGACGACGCTGGTGGCACTTTCAGCTTCCCGCGCATGGCTATCCGCGTCCTCGTACCCGCAACTCCAACAGTTGCAGCCCAACCCGTCGCCGGCAATTAAGTTTGTTATCCCGCAGCGCAGCGCGGGGATCTGCTTTTACGCCTTCGGCTCCGCGAAGAACTCTTCCACATCCCCCAACTCACTTGTCACCCGATACGGCGGCAGGCTGTCCAGAAAAACCTTTCCATATCTCTGCGTCTGAATGCGCGCGTCCAGCAGCATCAGCACGCCGCGATCCTCCGCCGACCGGATCAGCCGCCCAAAGCCCTGCTTCAACGTGATCACCGCCTGAGGAATCTGCAAATCGTAAAACGGCTTGCCCCCAGCAGCTTCAATCGCCTCCATGCGCGCACGAACGACAGGATCATTCGGCACCGCAAAGGGTAAGCGATCGATAATCACGCACGAAAGCTGCTCGCCCTGCACATCCACGCCCTGCCAAAAACTGCTTGTGCCAAAGAGCACCGCATTCGGCGTTGCGCGAAACTCATCCAGCAGCGCACGACGAGGCTGCGTCCCTTGCAGCAGCAGAGGGAAGGGCACTTCGACCAGCATGCGCTCGTACATAGCGCGCATCTGCGCATAGCTTGTAAAAAGGCAAAACGCGCGTCCCTTCGTAATCTCCAGCACACGCCGCACACGCTCCGCCGCGCGCGGCATGTATGCGGAGTCGCGCGGGTCCGGCATATACGGCGGCAGATACAGCAGCGCCTGCTTCCCATACTGAAAGTGCGAAGGCACCACCAGCTCACGCGGAAGCACCAGTCCGAGCCGCTTCCGAACATGCTCAAAGCCGCCCTGCACCGTCAGCGTGGCGGACGTGAGAACGACACAGGAAAAACTCTCAAAGAGCGTCTGCGTCAGCAGCTCTGAAACATCAATCGGCGTTGCCTGCAGATGCGTGTGAAACGCCTGCCCACCCATCGCCGCGTTGCGCACGCCACCCGCAGACCGGCGCTCGATCCAGAAGACAGTGTTGGGATCGTTCGCCTCCATCAAAAACTTCAGGCTGGTACGAATCTCTCCCACCCTGCGGCGCAACCCGGCGGCCTCGTCTACTTCCTTCAACCGCTCCAGCTCAGACTCCAGCCGATTCAGCGCCGCCACTGCGCCCAGATATCCGTCTCCGCGCTCCTCCAGAAAACCTTCACGATCATCAAAGGGCATGCGCCCGATCGTCACACCGATCTGTGGCAGCGAAGCAAAGAAGCTGCGAGCCCTGTCGCGCAGCGTCGCAGTCGCCGACTCAATCGAAGACGATGAAGCGTTCTTTGCCTTCAGCAGAGACTCGGTATCCCGCGCCAATTCCTCAAAACGCTGCTGCGAAAGCGCAACGCCGAAGTAATCGCTGGCCACATCTTCCATCTCATGCGCCTCGTCGAAGACGACGGCCAGCGCATCCGGCAGCACACCCGCATCGGGAGCGTTCCCCGACTGCTGCTTGATATTCAGGTCCGCGAAGAAGAGATGGTGATTCACAATCACGATCTCGCTCTCCAGCGCCTTCCGCCGCATCTCGGTCACAAAACACGTCTCGAAGTTCGGGCACGTCTGCCCCAGGCACGCCTCGCTCCGTGCATCCAGCTTGCCCCACAGGGCGGAGTTCTCCGGCAGCCCCTTCACTTCGGCGCGGTCGCCCGTCTTCGTCTCGCTCTCCCAGTTAGAAAGAATGTGGAACTGGTCGATCTCGTCCAGACCGCTCAACAGCGGCTGCGCGCGCAGGGCATAGAGCTTCTGCTTGCAGAGATAGTTGCTGCGCCCCTTCATGTAGCAGACCTTCAATGGCCCGAGGAGCGATTCGAGAAAGGGAATGTCCTTGAAGAAAAGCTGCTCCTGCAGGTTCTTCGTCCCCGTGGAGATGATGATGCGCTGCTGCGTCTCGCGCGCCTTGCGGATGGCGGGCAGGAGGTACGCCAGCGTCTTTCCCGTCCCCGTTCCTGCTTCCACGATCAGGTGGCGCTTGTCGTCCATGGCCTTTTCCACGGCCTTGGCCATCTCATACTGACCCTTGCGATGCTCGTAGTGCAGCGAGGACTGCGCCAGCACGCCGCCCGGCGAAAAGAAGTCCCGCAGGGTCGGAAGCGGCTCGGTCTGGGTCAGGGTCACAGGCATCGAAGAACAGGCGAAGACCCTATGATAGCGGCTGCATGGCAGAAAAGCAGGTATGAATGGCCTGAGTGGGCCAATACTGTGACGTTTGAGACGGTTTCGCGCTCCATAACTGCTAGCCTTGAAGGATGGCAAAGGTAGAGAAGAAAAGGCTCGGAAAAAAGCACAGGCAGGCGTCCACCCGTCCGCATAAGGGCAAGGCGACCAAGGCTGAGCAGTTGGCGAGCGGAACACGGGCGGCAACCTCGCCCAAGGCGCGTAAGGAAGCCGCGGCGAAGAAGTCCGCCGCGGCAGCAAAGGCGCGTACACGGCGACAGTCGCCGGAGTTTGAAAGCAAAAAGGTTGTCGAACAGAGCGAGCACGGCAGGACCACCGGCGCCAAAGGCGCAGTTCCACGTGGAGCCAAGGCCACACAGCGCGACATCAAGGAAGCCGCCATCGAACGCGCCTCTGCACGGCACGCTAGGCCCGATTCGGCCTCGCAGACCGCAGCAGAAGAGCAGCGCCCGCGCACGCACCTCTCCGCGCTCGAAGATCGCGAGACTGAGCGCGTAGTGGCAGCCAGCCTTCCCCTGATCGAAGAGTTGCAGAAGACCTCCCAGGCCATCGACGCTCCGCTCATCGCAGTCTGCGGTCGTCCCAATGTGGGAAAAAGCACCCTCTTCAACCGCCTTACCGGAACCCGCCGCTCCATCGTCGGCGATGAACCCGGCATCACCCGCGACCGCATCTACGGCGAAATCGAGTGGCAGGGCGAGTTCGCCCGCATCGTGGACACCGGCGGCGTCGTTCCCGATGACGAAGCCCTTATCCCCAGCGAGATCTATCGCCAGGCCCGCGTCGCCCTCGAAGAAGCCGACGCCATTGTCATGGTCGTCGACGGACGCACGGAGCTCGCCGCGCCCGATCTCGAACTCGCCCGCCTGCTCCTGCGCAGCGGCAAACACGTCTTCCTCGCCGTCAACAAGATGGACACCGCGCAGATCGCCAGCGATGCGGAGAACTTCCGCCAGCTTGGCTTCCGCGATGTCTTTGCTATCTCGGCGGAGCACAACAACGGCATCGGCGACCTCCTTGATGCGGTCTTTGAGACCCTCCCGCGTCCCGAGGTCGAAGCTCCGGAAGAGCTGGAAGAGGTCTGGGAAGAAGAGCCGGACCCAAATGCACCCAGGCCGCGCAAGCTGCGTTCGCACGGCGAGTACGACTCCAAGGAGACGAAGGTCGCCATCATTGGCCGCCCCAACGTCGGCAAGAGCACTCTGCTCAATGCGCTCACCGGCACCGACCGCTCCATCGTCTCTCCCATCGCAGGAACCACGCGCGACGCTGTGGATGAGCTCGTCGAACGCAACGGCCATGGCTTCCGCTTCGTGGATACCGCTGGCATCCGTCGCAAGGGCAAGACCACGCTCATGGCGGAAAAGCTCTCCGTCATCATGGCGCGCAAGCATCTCGAAGCTGCGGACGTGGGCCTGCTCATCATCGACGCCACCGAAGGCGTAGCCGCGCTGGACGCGAACATCGGGGGCTACGCGCACGAAAGCGGACGTTCGGTGATCATCGTCGTCAACAAGTGGGATCTCGTCACGACGCACCGCACCGACGGCCAGCCTCCTGCAGACCAGAAGGCTTACACCGAACAGGTGCGTCACGCGCTGAAGTACCTCGACTACGCGCCTCTGCTCTTCATCTCCGCCGCCGAGGGGATCAACGTAAACTCGGTCTTCCGCGAAGTGCAGAAGGTCGCACGCGAGCGCCGCAAGCGCGTTACGACCGGCCAGATGAACCGCTTCCTCGCCGACGTCGACTTCCAGCGCGCCTCTGTTCCCATGAACAAGCGCGTCAAGATCTACTACATGACCCAGGCCGCAGTTGCCCCGCCGACGTTCGTCCTGTTCACCGATCGCGACGTCAAACTCCACTTCGGCTTCGAGCGCTTCCTGGAAAACCAGGTACGCGAAGCCTTTGGCTTTGTCGGAACCCCCATCTGGTTCAAGGTAAAAGCCCGCAATAAAAAGAAGACTGCGTAAAAATACCGAAGAAACTGTCGTGCCCATGGTCGCAGCTCACGCGGAAGCTGGAGTCTTGCGGAGCATGCGCAGACCACGGGCTCGTGGGGAAAAGTCAAAGTGGGCACCCATCACTGGGTACCCCCTTTGGCTCATTTGTGGCGGAACGAATGGGTCTGCTTTCCAAAAAAGTTCTAAAGCAGATCGAAGATTTTCTGCCCATCGGGCGAGCCGAGACCTGTGCAAGCATTCCATCCTGGAGCCGCGGCAAAGCTCCCATTGTTTCCTTGTGTCACATCGTCGCAGACCTGTGGATGCCGATACAGCTTGGGGTGGATGAAACCGACGGATTTATTTTTTTTGCTATTAATCCGCGCAATCAAAGCTGCCCAGAGAGGCGCCACGGCGCTGGTACCAGACGCTAGAGTTTTTTGTCCCGCGAACAGAATTTCATAGCCGGATTTTGCTGAAGCATTCCCTGCCACATCCGGCACACCGCGATAGGACAGTACCCGGGACGGGCCTGAAGTGCGCGCGGCTGAAAGCCCCTCTTGCCATGGTGGAAGAGCGAAGACCCTGCTGATCCCTCCACCTGTTGCACTTTTGGGGTCATCGTTCCAGGCCACCTCGCTCTCGATCGAAGTTTCCGATCCGATGAGTTGTGTTCCTCCACAGGCCAGAGCATAGGGGCTTGAGGCCGGAAAGTTGACGTCCTCCGGCCCGCCGTCTGCGCCGCTGTTCGAGCCGCTGTCCCCCGACGCAACACAGACGGTAATACCCAGTACGGCGGCAACCTGCAGCGAGCGATTCAGCGTCTGTCTCGCCTGTTCTGTCCAGTTTGACTCGGATCCCCCCCAGCTGAGCGAAAGAACGGAGGGCCGGTTTATATCGTCATGAATCACGTAGTCGACTGCATTTGCCAGGTGGGCATCCTCGTTCTTGGCAAAATAGACAACGAGCTTTGCCTCCGGTGCCAGGGCTCCGGCAATTTGGATATCGAGGGTAGCCTCGATGTCTGCACTTGCCGGATCGCTGGCAATAGGATTTTCACCACCCTTGATGCGTACGGGCACAATCGTCGGTACTTTGACTCCGATCCCGGAAAAGAAACCTGTCAGATCCGATTCCAGATAGCCGCCACGGATCTCGATCAGGCCAATACACTGGCCTTCTCCACCACCGGCCGGGAAGTTATAGAGCGACCCGATCTCCTGGGGCAGGAAGGTGAGCGCGGGTGGCTCGTCCTTCGAGGATCCCTGGGGTGGATTTGCAGCCTTTGTGGGCTGCACTGTAGAAGGGCCATTGGAACGGTGAGCCTGCTGCCGGCAGTCCAATCCAAGCACAGCCGTCACAACATCCTGCAACTCATCTGGAATATGGATGGCACCGGCACGTCCGCGGTATTGACCGCCCTTGGGATGCTCGTAAAGTTCAAGCTTCACCTCGAACGTCTTCTGCAACTGGTCTACGGTCCCACTTAGCGTGACCGCACTCGCCACGGGATTTTCTTCGACCAGCATGAGCGAGTACTCAGAGGCGAAACGCCGTACTTTAGCCAGATCGTCTGGACTTGTGCTGTACAGGTTGGCAAAGGTCTGCCGATCCAATGGAGGGAGATCTTCCCCAAGTTCGAGTCTTCTTACGCGCTTCTGTAGATCGCTTTCGTTCTGCCGGCGCAACACCAGCCTTACTTCTACTCTTTCCTTCAGATCATATTGTCCAAGGACCTTCGAACCAGCCAATTCGCTGCGTTCACTACCGCGGAGAGAATGCTTCGCCATATGGAACCTCCTTCCTGAAGAACACATGCGCCGCTTGTTTATTCCGGGCTCCTTGCGCAACCGGATGGCTCGTCCAACAAGCAAGCCTGAGCCTTAGCAAAAGAAGCGGAGCGTGCATACAGGGGCCAAGGGGAAAACCAAAAGGGGATACCCATCGTTGGGTACCCCCTTGGCTCATTCCGTACGGAACGAATAGATCTGCTTCAAAAACTTTTAGAGCAGGTCGAAGATTTTTTGTCCAACGGGAGAGCCGAGACCTGTACAAGCATCCCATCCCGGTGCAGCAGCGTAGCTCCCGTTGTTCCCCTCTGTGACGGAGTGGCAAACCTCTGGCTTACGGTAGAGTTTTGGATTGATAAAGCCTACGGATTTATTTTTTGCAGCATTGATACGCGCGATCAGGGCCGCCCAGAGAGGTGTCGTGGCGCTGGTGCCTGCTGCAATTTCTGGATGGCCATCGAAAAAGATCTGGTAACCGGAAAACCCGGAGGCGTCGCCAGCAACATCGGGCAAACCGCGGAAGGTAAGCACTTTCGCAGGACCAACGGTGCGTGCGGCTGAGAGGCCTTTTTGCCACGGCGGAACCGGAAAGAATTTGCTGATTCCCCCTCCGGTCGCGCGGTCACCATCATTCCACACCACTTCCTTCTCGACGGATTGCTCCGTTCCCAGGAGACGGGTTCCTCCGCAACTGAGGACGTAGGGGCTCGAGGAGATGAAGTTGACCTCGTCTACGTTGTCTTTTGTACCGTTGCTCGAACCGCCGTCTCCCGATGAAACACATACGGTGATACCGAGCACGGCTGCGGCCTGAAGTGCGGCATTGATCGTTTCTCCCGCCTGGCCTGTCCACTCCGACTCGGAGTTAGACCAACTGATCGAAAGAACGGAAGGCTGATTCGTCTCATCATGGATGGCAGAAACGTACGCGTCTACCGTGTGCATTTCATCATTGTTGGCGAAGTAGACAGCGAATTTGGCGCCTGGCGCCAAAGATCCACAGATTTCAAGGTCCAGGGTGCATTCAAAGTTTGGCTTCGGGGCTTGGCTCAGGGCCTGATCGCCGGCGCCTCTGAGGTCTACCGTGACGAACGTAGGCTGGGCCACGTTGATTCTGGAAAAGAAACCACTCAGATCCGATTCTCGATATCCGTCGGCGAATTCGACGATACCGATGCATTGACCTTTTCCATCGCCTTCTGGAAAATTGTAGAGCGCGGCCAGGTCCGGGGGAGTGAAAGCAATCGGCTGCTGCTGCTCTTTTGTCCCTTCTGAAGGGATTGTCGAAGGTGCTATGGCCTGTGCATGGGAGTGAGCGTGCCCGCGTCTGTGCCCGTGCCCATGCCGATGGACCTGTGGACGGCTGTCCATGCCAAGGACGGCTGTCACGATATCGCGTAATTCCTCGGGAATGTATACGGTGCCCGTACGTCCGCGGTAGTAGCCACCCTTGGGATGCTCGTAACGCGAGAGCTTCACCTCAAAGACCTCCTGCAACTGCGCAACGGTTCCACGCAGAATGACGGAGCTTGCTACAGGATTCTCTTTGACCATTTCTAAGCCGTGCTCTGACGCAAAGGCACGTACCTTGCTGAGATCTTCAGGACTGGTGCTATACAACTGGGCAAAAGTCTTGCGATCCAGGGGGGGGATTTCTTCGCCAAGCTCGAGCTTGTTTACCTGTTGCCGTAGCTCCGCCTCGTGCTGCCGTCGCAGCGTAAGTCTCACTTCGATCTTTTCTTTCAGATCGTATTGTCCGAGGTTTTTAGATCCGACAAGTTCCGTTCGTTCGCTGCCTTTAAGAGAATGTTTTGCCATTGGTGAAACTCCTCACCGATGGAACACCCGCACGTCCATGTTTATTCCAAGGTTGGCACAAGAACGGGAAAGGGGGTACCCGACATCGGGTACCCCCTTTCTGATTCCGCAACGAAGCAAAGCAATCTGCTTTTATTAACCGGACCTACTCGAATTTGCTCAACCGGTTCAACCCATTGAACGCAGCGACCTTGTATGCCTCAGCCAGCGTCGGGTAGTTGAAGACCGTATCGACAAAGTAATCAATATTCCCACCCAGGGCCATCACTGCCTGCCCGACATGGAGGAGTTCACTCGCGCCTTCGCCGATGATATGCACGCCGAGAATCGACTTGTTCTCCCGGTGGAAGATGAGCTTTAAGCGGCCCGTCGTATCTCCACGAATCTGGCCGCGAGCGATCTCGCGGTAGTACGCGACACCGACCTCATAAGGCACGTCCTCTTCCGTGAGCTGCTCTTCGGTCTTGCCGAGGAAGCTGATCTCCGGGATCGTCCAAATGCCGTACGGGTAAAAGCTGGGATTTGAGAGAATGCTCTCGTCTCCAAAGGCACGTGCGGCGGCCACGCGGCCCTGCTCCATGCTGACCGAGGCCAGGGATGGAAAGCCGATGACATCGCCCACGGCGAAGACATTGGGAGCCTTGGTGCGGTAATCCTTGTCTACCGGAATACGGCCGCGCTCGTCGGCATCGACGCCGATGGCGGAGAGGTTGAGCTCGTCCACATTGCCCTGGCGGCCTACGGCATAGAGCAAAGCGTCGCCCTGGATCTTCTTCTTGGATTCCAGGTTCGCCACCACGGAGCCGTCTTCCAGCTCTTCCACGGACTCCACTTCCTCGTTCATGCGCATCGTGACGCGTGCATCGCGGAGGTGGTAGCTCAGGGCTTCCACGATCTCCTGGTCGGCAAATTCGAGCAGGCGCGGGCGGCGTTCGATCAGCGTGACCCGGACACCCAGGGCGGCGAACATGCAGGTAAACTCAACGCCGATCACGCCTCCGCCGACGACGATCATCGTCTTGGGCAGCGCCTTGAGGTCGAGCACCAGGTCGGAATTAATAATGGATGAGCCATTGATCGGCACCTTGGCCGAGGCCGCAGGCTTTGTGCCAGTGGCGATCACGATGTTCGCTGCCTCGTATGTGGTGGAACCACGCGAGTTCGTAACCTGGAGATGGGTGGCGTCTACAAAACTGGCCGTGCCGGTGAGCATCTCGATGTTATTGCGCGAGAGCTGGGCTTCGGTCACGTCGATCTCGGTCTTGATGACGTGCTGAACGCGGAAGGCCAGATCGGCCATCGTGATGCGTTCCTTCACGCGGTAGTTCATACCGTAGATGGATTTGTAGTTATAGCCGGAGAGGTGGAGGACGGCCTCGCGCATGGTCTTGGAGGGGATGGTCCCGGTGGAGATACAGGCTCCTCCGACCACTTCGCGCATTTCTATAAGAGCAACTTTTTTACCGAGTTTCGCGGCATAAATAGCGGCCCTCTGCCCGGAGGGGCCAGAGCCAATAACGATCAGGTCGTAGACGGTGGTCATGCGCTGTGCGGCTTCCTCTTGTTCTGTAGGACGTGCGCCGTGTGTTCTCAGATTGGCCGGGCCATTGTGCCTCTTGCCAACCGCTTCAAGTTTGAGGCTACCACATTTATTCCGCGCTATTTCCGGACGCGAAACAGGCTGTGGAAGCAGTAGCTGAGTTCATCTTCAAAAAGAGTGAGGCCAGGCATCACGGCCTGGCCTCGTCTTAGAAACTCTCCGGAAAGAGTGGTCTGGATACCATTTACCGGCGTCCGCCGCCGCGTCCGAAGCCGCCTCCACGCCCGCCGAAGCCGCCACCACGTCCATAACCGCCGCCGTAGCCACGACCGCCGTAGAACCCACGTCCGCCGTAAAATCCGCGGCCACCGTAGTATCCACGTCCGCCATAGAAGCCACGTCCGTAACCGTAGCCGTAGTAGGCCGGGCCATAGTAGCCGTAGTAACCCGGAGCGTAATAGCCCGGATAGCCATATCCATAAGGAACGCCGTAGCCGACATAGGGAGCCCCAACGCTGATCCCGAAGCCCACCTGGGCCTTGGCTTGCGGTGCCGGTGCCACGATTAAGAGCGCGGCTGCAAGGGCGGCGCCCGTAATCCATCTCTTCATCGTCTTCGTGATCTGCATGTGAAACCTCCCTTGTTGCATTAGTAAGAACACAGGAGTTTTGCAGGTGTTGCGCGCGACTTTGCGTCAAATCGGGTTTGGCGAAACTATTTTTGCGTGTCCTCGATGGCCTGGGCGACGCGGAGCAGCTTTGCCTCCTGGAAGTGGCCCGCAAGCACCTGGACGCCGATGGGAAGATGTTACGACGTCTCGCCAACAGGCACGCTGATGCCGCTGATCCCGGCAAGCGAAGCGGCGACCGTGTAAATATCCGCGAGGTACATGGAAAGCGGATCTTCTGT
>JAHFTZ010000225.1 GCA_023265355.1 Terriglobus sp. | reverse complement strand
CCGATCTTTCTCGTCCTCTGCCGTGCGCTCTTCTCGCACTGGGCCGGGCCGGACAGCTTCATCCCCGCACTGCTTTTGCAGGTCCTCCTCGACTTGGTCTCCTGCTTCCTGATCGCCTGCACGGTGCGCAGCCTTCTTCAAAACCGTACGGACGAAGGGACCGCCCGGCGCGGCTTCCTCCTCACACTCGCCCTCAGCTGCCTCTGCCCTTTCACGGCGAACTACACGGCCACGCCGCTGGCTGAACCCCTCGTCCTCTTCACCATCTCGGCTGCGATCTACAGCCTTGAACGCTGGAGCAGTGTCTTTCGCTCGACCGGAAAGCCATACAACCGCTACCTCTACCTTTTGGCGGCATCGCTCGCCTCCAGTCTCCTGCTGCGACCGGACCAGGCTCTGTTAGCGGTAGCGCTTCTCCCCGCTCTCTTGTGGATGAACCTCTATCCCCACACCGGAGACTCCAAGGTCGATCCGCCTGTAGTTCTCGCAGATGCACTGGAAAGCCGCCTGCGCCGTCGTTTGCATAGCAGAAATCTTCCTCAGAGGCCTGCCAGAAACGCCTTCGCCCCGGCCCTCATTGTTTTGCTCCTTACGCTTCTTCCGCTCGTGCCATGGACGATCCGCAACGCGCGGACCTTCCACGTATTCCAGCCCATCGCGCCGCACTATGCCACGGACCCCGGCGAGCCGATCGATTTTGGTTTCCAGAGATGGTATCGATCCTGGGCCATAGACTTCTCCTCGACCGAGTACTTCTATTGGAAGTATCCCGATGAGCCCCTCGATATTGCGCATCTACCCGATCGCGTTTTCGACAGCGAGGACCAGTATGACAAAACCGCGGACCTGATTGCAGATTCGAACAACGCCGTCCACTTCCATCGTGACATCGACGCTCGCTTCAACCAGCTTGCGCAGGAGCGCATTGCGGCAAACCCTCTTCGCTACTACGCCCTGCTCCCCATGGCGCGGCTTGGAAACATGCTCTTCCATCCCCGGACGGAGCTGCTTCCCTACGACCTGATCTGGTGGCGCTATCGCTGGCATCCCCAGCAGACCCTGATCTCCTGGGCCTTCGCCCTGCTGAACCTCGCGTATCTCGTGGCCGCCCTCTGGGCTTGGCCGCGACTCCGCGCGCTTGCGCCTCCCCTGGCATGGGCTGTGGCGGCTTTTTTTGTTCTGCGGTGCGGCCTGCTGCTGACGCTGGACAACTCAGAACAGCGCTACACCATGGAGTTCTATCCCCTGATTTTCCTGCTCATTCCGCTTCTGCTTTTTCGAGCGCTTCCTGCCGATTAGCGTGGCGTACGGCTCTTCGCCGCCCAGAACTGCTGCAGAATAAAGCTATCCGTCATGCCCGCGATGTAGTCCGCGACCACGCGCGCCAGACCCTGTTCCTGTGCCTCGACAACGTACCCGGCGGGCATCCGCTGTGGCGACTCCATGTACCACGCAAAGAGCGTGGAGACCACCTGCGCTGCCTTGTCGTGCTCCGCCTCAAGCGTGTCGCAGGTGTAGAGCGTGTCGTACAGGTAACGTTTCTCTTGAAGACGCTGCGCTTCCATCTCGTCGGAAAAAACAGCGACGCGCTGCTTGTAGCTACGGACGTCTTCCAAAGTCTCCATACCAGCCCCACGCGCGTTCCTAATCGTTGTTGTGATCAGGTCCTCCGTAAGCTGCTTCTGCATCCTCTGCAGAGCCTCGTGAAACAGAAACTTTTCTTCGATGCCAGGATGCTCCGAAGCCACGGCGTCGTAGCTTCTCCGCATGATCGCGATGTGATCGCAGATGGACCCGATCTCCAGCAGGCCGCTCTCCACGCCATCATCCAGATCGGCCGTGAGATAAGCGATCTCGTCCGCCAGATCGATGATCTGCGCTTCGATAGGGGGACGCTCCCCCAGAAAATACTCTGCAAGCGCTGGATAGTCGCTGGCCGCGTAGTCGCGTGAGTGCTTAATGATGCCTTCGCGCACCCCAAGCGTCAGGTTCAGCCCACGGTGCCCGGCGTAGCGATCTTCAAAGTGCTCCACGATACGCAGTTCGTGCAGATTGTGGTCGAAGGTGCGTCCGTGCTCGCGTAGGCAGGCATCGAGAGCCCGCTCTCCCGCGTGGCCAAAGGGAGGATGTCCAATATCGTGCACAAGCGCGAGCGCCTCAGCCAGAACCTCATTCAGGCCCAAGGCGGAGGCTACCTGCCGCGCGATCTGCGCGACTTCAATCGTGTGGGTCAGGCGCGAACGGAAGTGGTCCGATTCTCTGCTTGTGAAGACCTGGGTCTTACCCGCCAGCCGACGAAAAGCGCGGGACTGCACGATGCGCTCTCGATCGAACTCGAACGAACGCATCCCACCCAGGCGTTCAGGGTCCTCAAAGGCACGCACTGTCAGTGGGTCGGAGCTTCCGCCACGCACCCGCAGAGATTGAAGAGATTCACGCATCGAGGATCAGTTTAGCGCGGCGCCTCCTCCTTATGGAGTCGCCCGCACCTTGGCGATACGTACCCTTACGGTGTCCAGCTTGCGATGGACGCGCGCCACGTCTTCAGCATCGACGTCCGCCGCAGGAGTGCGAGCATACTCGGTCACAGCACGTTCCCACTGGGTAGCCGCCATCTTGAGCTTGCCCTGCTTCTCGTAGACTTCGCCCAGATGATCGTGGATTGCAGCCTCGGTAGGAAGACGGCTCTGCGCCTTGAGGAGAAGATCCTCCGCCTGTGCGTACTGGCTTGTCTTGAAGTAAGCCCATCCCAGCGAATCAAGATACGATCCGTTCTGCGGATCTAGCTCGACGGCCCGCTTCAGCAGAGAGACTGCCTCCTGCAGCTTCAGGTTGTGATCGGCCAGCATATATCCGAGATAGTTGAGCGCCTGGGCATTGTTCGCATCGAGCGCGAGCACCTTGCGGAACTGCGCCTCTGCTGCGTCATACTGCTTCTGGCGATCGGCCATGGTGCCGCGCAGAAAGTAGATGTAGAGCTTGTCTTCGGGCTTCAGCGTGATCGCTTCCGCCTTGTCCAGCGCAGCCGAAGCATCCGCCCAGCGCTTCAGGCGAACATCGACCTGTGCCAGCGTGAGATACGTATCGCGATCGTCTTTGCCGTTCAGAAGAGCCTTGATCATCGCAACGCCGCGATCCGCCTGGCCCGTGTCTGCAAGCTGGCCGCCATACATGCGCTGAATATCGCGATCGGTAGGCAGCGCCTTGTAAGCGGCATCCGCTATGGCGGTCGCCTTCGCCATGTCGTGCGCGTCGCGATAGGTGTCGACCTGCCCCTGGTATCCACGCGGTGCAAACTCTCCACCCAGCGCGATCATCTGCGCGTAGGTGTCGATAGCCTGCTGCGTCTTGTTCTGTTCGCGGTACAGCATGCCCAGGCGGTCGAGGAAGATCGCGCGATTGCTACGCTCTGCGTCTGTGTAGCTGTTATCGGTCTTGGCGGCAGTGGTGAGACGATCCGTGAGCGCCTTCTCAGCCTCGTCGTATCGACCCAGTGCATCCAGAGTCAAAGCCTCATTGAAGGTTAGCTCCTCCGAATCCGGAACGAGTGCCTTCGCCTTCTTGAGCGTCGCCAGGGCTTCTTCATAATGGCCACCTCGCCGCTGGATCTCGGCGATGCGGACGTAGCTTTGAGCGTCCTGCGGCTCTGCCGAAATAATCTCCTGGAACTGCTTCAGGGCCTTGTCCATCTGGCCGTCTGCAAGCAAGGCGTTCGCCAGACCACGCTGAGCGTCCAGGTTGTCGCTTTCAATGTCGAGGGCACGCCGATAGGCCTCTGCGGCGTTCTTTGGCTGCTTCAACTGGTCGTAGCTCGCCCCCAGAGCGAACTCAATACGGGCTGTGCGGTCGGAGATCGGCAACGAACTCAGCGTCGTCACCACACGCTGAATGTCACCCTGTTCGCTGTACAGCCGTGCCATATTCAGCAGGGCCTCTTCCGAGCTCGAATCCAGGCCCTGTGCCGCCTTGAACTGCGCCTCGGCTTTCACCGAATCGTGCGCAATCTCGTAGAGCTGCCCCAGCAGAAGGTGGTTTTCTATGTTGTTTGGCTGAAGGCGCACGAGCGTCTCATACTCCGCCGTGGCCAGCTGCACCATCTGCGTCTGCGCGCCGTTCTGCAGGTTGCCGAGGGAACGATAGTAGATACGCGCCAGCAACGTGTGCGCTTCAATGTCGTCGGGGTTTTTCTTGATCTGGTCCTGAGAGACCTGCACAGCCTCGCGGATGCGGCCTACCTTGAAGTAGAGCTCCGCCATCCCATCCTGCAGATACGTGGAGTCGGGATCCGCCGTCAGCGCCAGCTTGTACTCTTCGATGGCCTGCGTCGCATAGTCGGATCGACCCTGGCTGGTGGCCAGATCCTCATAGATCTTGGCCAGGCCGTAATGATAATAAGACCCGGACCGGTCGATGGCTGGTTTCACTACGGCGGGTGCGGCGGTGGCTTGAGCCATGGCGGCGGTCGCCATCATCAGCGTACCGCTCACCACACCTGCCGCAAAATTACGGCTTACAGTCGAAGATTTGAACCAACGCATCGAAAACTCCCGCCCCGCAAAAATCATGCAGTACTCGCTCTCACAATAAAGCCTACAGACTTTAGACGGGGAACGGGAGACTCCGGATGCTGCGCATCAGAAATCACCCATGCCGGAAGTGCCGCATCCCTGTAAATACCATTGCCAGACCCAGTTTGTCAGCTGCCGCGATGACCTCCGCGTCCCGAACACTGCCACCGGGCTGAATAATCGCCGTCGCACCCGCCGCCGCAACCGTCTCCAGACCGTCCGCGAAGGGGAAAAACGCGTCCGAGGCGGCGACAGACCCCTCCATGGGGAGCGTCGCCTTCATCGCGCCAAAACGTGCAGCATCCACGCGGCTCATCTGCCCCGCGCCCA
>JAHFTZ010000224.1 GCA_023265355.1 Terriglobus sp. | reverse complement strand
GATATGTACCTCGCCTACGGCGCGAATGACGCCATTGGGTTGGTCGTACTCAAACTCATTGCCGTAGATGCGATCCGTCCGTTCTTTGTGCTGCTCATCCTCCGTCCGGCCATAGAGGATGATGACCACGTCGTGCAACGTGGTTTTGCCGTCGTGTCGCTGGACGGCCTTCGCCGCATGAATGGTAAAGATGGTCTTCCCCTTCGCCGACTGCGACCAGGTGACACCATTGCTCTCTGACGAAATATCGACTCCGAGCTGCTTGGGAAGACGCGTGAGAAAGCGATGGGCACGATACCTGGCGTATCCGAAGACCGCTCCAATGAGGACGACCACAACGAGCGCGATCCCCACCAGCCACCGCCGCACTCGCTCGATCGTTACCTGCATCGTCTCCTATCTTCTCATCCTGCAATCGCCTCACTGAAGATTTCCTGCCCCGCGTAGCATCTAAACTGGATCTATGGCCGATCAACTGTACCTTAGCCTCTGGTTTCCGAACTTCCGCACGGACGCCCTTCCGGACAAGCTGGTCTGCGTTCTCCAGCAGTTCGCCCGCGTCTCCGGCGATCAGCGCGTCTCCGTGGCGACGGTGACACCGCTGGGATGGAGCGAATCTCCGGTCTTCCAGCGCATCTTCGTCAATGACGCCGTTGCCGAAGCGACCGAGAACGGCCACGACGATATGGCCTTCGAGTTCGAGGTGAAGTGGGAGCTCTGGCAGCCGGAGGCCGCAGGCGAAGACTTTGAAGCCACCTGGCGTCTGGCCCCGTGGACGGTGAAGGTCATCGGCTTCGGTCCGGAGTTCGACGACGGCAGCTACGAGCAGAACGGCCACATTCGCGTCGATTTCGGCCTGGATACGCCCTGGGTGCTCGAAGACGAAGAGCTGGACAAGTCGGCGGCGGAGCGTATTCAGCAGAACGTGGAGAAGCTGCTTGCTTTTACGCTCTCGGTGGAGAAGCACTGCGGCATCTCCTCGCGCCTGCTCTGGACGGAGTCCGGCGAGCCCTTGGCGGAAAAGCTGATCGCAAGGTTACAGCGATTGAACTAGGGGACCGGACTCCATTCGCGCTAACCTCGCGCGAATGGAGTCCGCCCCATGATCCCCGGTTTACGGGTTGGTTGGGGTTTGTGGGATGCCGGCGGCAGGAGTGCCGGGGGCCAGAAGAAAGTTCACTCCGTTCACAGTACCGTTGCCGAGGACACGGTTGTAGCCCTTAGGTGTCGTGGTGAAGAGACCATTTTCGCCGGGGATGCCTACATTGAAGATCCCTTTCAGAACTCCGGCATTTTGTGCCGCAGCCAGACCATAAATGTAATAATTTTCGTTCCCTACGCGATGGCCAAATCGCTGAACAAGTAGTGCTGTGAGACCAGCAAACGCGGGGGCCGCGGCGCTGGTGCCAGTCACCCCAATGATCGCTCCACCGAAGATCAGGACATCTGAGCTATCGCTGGGTCTGCAGTCATCCCCGGCGACCAGGCAACCTCCCATGTGGAACGCGATATCGGGAACGGTGCGATTGACATCGTTCCCCGTGGACACCAGGAATTGATACACAGGCTTTTTGAAGTCTGTGCTGTCTCCACCACCAGAGCCCCAAAGTGTTCCCGTAGCCGAGGTAAAGTTGATGGCGTCAGAGGAAAGGTGATTTGCAAACGCCTGTTCACTCACATAAGCCGAGTTGAGATTTGTGCCGTCTCCGCTGAACGTAGTGGTGAGATTGGTTCCACCCACAGCGGTGACGTGTGGGCTGCTGGCGGGAATCATGGTGCTGGGAAGATAGCTGCCGCAAGGCGCGGGTGTAGCGGGATCCAGACAGGCCACAGGGAGAGCTGGCACCGCACCCTGATCTCCTGAAGCCGCAATGAAGGTTATGCCCTGTGCATTGCCTTGAGCGAAGAGATCGTCATATTCCTGCGGGATGTTCGTGCGATCGATACCGTCGTTGTAAGGCGCTGTGTAGGTAATTTCAGGAGAACCAAAGGACATGCTGACGACGTCCGCCCTGTTATCCGTGACAATTTGATCGAGCGCGGAAAGGATGCTTTCATCGGTCCAAGCAGCCGCGGTATAGAAGAGGATGTTGGCACCGGGCGCCATGCCTCCACTCTGCTGGAGATCCAGATTCGCTTCGAAAGAGTTGAGGGAGATACCCGCCCCTCCGTCGACTTTGATTTCGGTGATGGAGGGCGTGGGCAGCTTTTCGTGTCCGAAGTAGGTATCCATATCCGCTGGAACGAACTCCCCTGCAAGCAGAATGGCGAGCGTCACCCCTTTACCGGAGAAAGCCTGGACACTAGGAAAACTGTATGCCTGCTTGAGATCGGTAAACCAGTAAGGTCCGACGCCGCTGGTGCGGTTTTCA
This sequence comes from Terriglobus sp., assembly GCA_023265355.1. Lineage (GTDB taxonomy): Bacteria > Acidobacteriota > Terriglobia > Terriglobales > Acidobacteriaceae > Terriglobus. The sequence continues at coordinate 2,532 of JAHFTZ010000224.1, read as the reverse complement.
GGTTTCAGAGCACCAAGATTCTGTGATTGAGTTCTGAGCTGCGTAAGGCTAGAGAGACCTACAACCACCGCGTGCACCTCGGCGGCCGAAGAGGGAAGCAGCATGGAGTGAGTCGCAGCGACGATCGATTGGCCGCTCTTCAACTTGCCGCGCATGAGGGTGGTAGCAAAGGAATGTTCCACCGAAGCAGCATTGCCTGTGACACGGAAACGGCGAGGAGAAACCTGCGTTACGCTAAGGCCAAGCTGCGATAACTGCTGCCTGATACGAGCAACCTGGTTCTCACTTAGCTCAAAGCGTTGATGAAACTGCTGCGGCGTAAGCCACTTTTGATAGATCGGAGAAGATGGGTCGTGTAACTGCACAAGCAGGCTCTCCAGCTTGTCGCGATGCTGGATTGGAAGATACAGATCGAAGCTGACTGCGTATGAGGCGTCGGCATGCGTGGAAAGTATCGCCTTTTCAGCTGCCATGACGCTTTTTACAGGAAAGAGAGAAGACAAAAGGACAAAGCTGCCAAGGGCGAGCTTACGGACAATGCGATGCGAATTCATAGGATCAAAGCCTCAGGAAGGAATTTGAGAGGAGCCGTCGATCACAACGCAGAGGGAGTCGAAATGCACTCTAACCGGACGATGTTTCCGGAACCAGTACAAGAGAGATCCGCCCAGTCCGCGGGAAGTCACGAAGCGTCCCTCTTGTACAAGAGGGCTTTGAATCCAGCTCGATTTCTTTCTTAAAAGAAACCTCGCGTTGCTAGGACACCCGAGCTGCTTATCTATTCCCGATTCTGAGAAGATCAGTAGCCTGACTTTGGGTGCCCCGCTGGGCGGGAGATCAGGACGGCGCACGTCGGCTTCGACCGCAGCCCTGGGCTGCGGTCTGAAGTACAAAGGCGCTTTAAGCGGCGGTGACGATCTCCGAAAAATCAGCGATCTTGGAGAAATCCGCAAGGACACGCTGCAGAAGACCAAGGCGAGCGCGGCGAATCTTTTCATCCTCCGCCATCACCATGACCGAATCGAAGAAGGCGTCCACGTGCGGACGCAGCGTGGCGATGGCCTCAAGCGCTTGCTTGTACTCCTGCTTCCGGCGAAGACCGTCTACCCAGGCCGCAAGGCGTCCTGCTTCCTCCGCAAGCTTGCGCTCCGTAGGTTCGGTGAGGAACTCCTTGCCTGCGGCCAAGGGAACCGATTCGCCCTTCGCTTTTGCCTGGCTGAGAATATTCGCCATGCGCTTGAAGGCGGCGGCGATGGCGAGAAAATCCTCCGAGTCGCGCGCTGCCGTAACCGCCTCTGCCCTGGCCAGGGCATCTGAGACATCTTCTGCACCGGCGACAAGTACCGCCTTCACCACGTCGTAGGCCTGCCCCTTGGCTTCGCGAAGATAAAACTCCACGCGCTCTGCGAAGAAGCCCTTGACCTTGCTGCAGGCTTCCGGATCCGTGGTGGCGAGCGTCGAAAGTTCCGAAAGGGCTATCGGCAGCTTCGCTTCGCCCAGCATGCGAACGATGCCGTTGGCGGCGCGGCGCAGGGCGAAGGGATCTTTGGAGCCTGTGGGCTCGAGACCTAGGGTGAACATGCCACCAATGGTGTCTGCCTTGTCCGCTATGGAGAGGAGAATGCCCTCCGTGGAGCGCGGGATCTCGTCTTCCATGGAGGTCGGCTTGTACTGATCGTAGATCGCGATGGCCGCAACTTCCGATACACCCTGCGCACGGGCGTAGAGACCGCCTACGATGCCCTGTAGTTCGGTGAACTCCTTCACCAGTTCGCTGGTGAGATCGGTCTTCGCGAGAAGAGCAGCGTCGTCGACGGCTTTTGTATCGACGGGAATCTTGCGGTCGACGAGGATGGCTTCCAGAGAAGCGGCGAGTGCGCGGACACGCTCCGTCTTAGCGAAGTAGCTCCCTAGGTCCTTCTGAAAGGTGACGTTCTTCAGCTTTTCCACGCGGTCGGCAAGCGAAAGCTTCTGGTCGTAGTCCCAGAAGAAGCGTCCGTCGTTGAAGCGTGCGCGCAGAACGCGCTCATTGCCGTGGCGGATAATGTGTTCGCCTATTTCATCTGCCTGTGTGTTCAGAACGGTGAGGAAGTACGGTGCCAGCTTGCCGCTCTTGTCTTCCACCGCGAAGTACTTCTGGTGGTCGCGCATAACCGTGACAAGGACCTCTTCCGGCAGGGTCAGATACTCCTCTTCGAACTTGCCCAGGAGGACCGTCGGCCACTCGGTGAGATGCGTAACCGCGTCGACAAGAGCGTGGTCTTCGCGCCAGCGCGTGTCCGCAACAGTGCGCATGACATGGTCGAGCGCCTTGCGGATCTTGTAGCGGCGATCTTCGACGTGCGGCAGCACTTTGGCCGCTTCGAGACGTTCGCGATACTGACCGGGATGTTCGATGACTACGGGCTCCGCGCCATGCAGAACGCGATGACCCCGTGTGGTGTTGCCTGCGGTCTTTCCCGCCCATGCGACCGGGACGATCTGGTCATCGAGCAGGGCGAGCAGCCACTGCAGCGGACGGACGAAGCGCTC
>JAHFTZ010000223.1 GCA_023265355.1 Terriglobus sp. | reverse complement strand
ACGGCCTTTAACCAGGCCCTCTTCGGCGAGATCAATCCCTCGGGGCGGCTACCCATCAGCTGGGAGCGCAGGATCGAGGACAACCCCAGCCTGGAGAGCTACTACCCTGCGCCGAAGACGCTGGACGTTCACTACACGGACGGGATCTTTGTGGGCTATCGCGGCTACGAGCATAAGCACACGAAGCCGCTCTTCCCCTTCGGCTATGGTCTCTCGTATACGAGCTTCCGCTATGCGAATTTGAAGATTGAGCCGACGACAGAAGCTGGCAATCTCTATCAGGTCTCCTTCGACGTGACGAACACAGGTTCGCGCAGCGGTGCGGATGTGGCTCAACTCTACGTGGGCGAAAAGAGCGCTCCCGTGCCGCGCCCGGTGAAGGAGCTTAAGGGGTTCAAACGGGTCCTGCTCAATGGGGGAGAGACACAGCACGTCGTCCTTCCGCTCAACGCGCGGTCGCTTACCTACTACGATGTCACCGCGAAGGCATGGAAGGCCGGAGCGGGTGCTTACACCGTGGAGGTAGGACGATCTTCAGAAGATCTGGAGCTGAAAGGCAATCTAAGTCTGACAGCTCCCATCAACGTCTCCGTGGACGCCGCCCAATAGAGCTTCGACGGCCCGGTGCACGGAGGGGGCGCGGCAGCAGACGCTGTCGCGCCCTCACTCCTTCAATTCGCGATATCCTTCTGTCAGCCCAGCAACGTGGTGCGAACCCCGTCTGCCTTCGCCCTTCCGTCTTCGCAGACCGGATGAAATGCAATCTCCAAACTACTTTTGAGGAAACCATGGCCGCACTGATCGATGCCATCGACGTAAAACGCAAGATGTTCGTCGAACTGGAAAATATTCCGTACGCCTGTCTGGATGTTGAAATCTCCACGCCGACCGCCCGTGGCGGACAGACGCTTGTGCGTCTGAAGATGCGCAACCTTTTGAACAACTCGGTCTTCGACAAGACCTTCAAAGCCAGCGACAAGTTTAAAGAGCCCGACATGGAAACAGTCGACGCCTCCTATCTCTACAGCGATAGCGATGGCTCCTACTTCCTGGACCAGGAGAACTTTGAAACCCTCGTCCTGGGCGAAGACAAGGTTGGCGACGCACTGGAGATGATGGTGGAAGGAATCATCCTGCAGATCAACAAATTCAACGGCAACCCCATCAGTCTGCAACTCCCGATGCAGGTCGAGCTGGCCGTGACTTACACCGAGCCGGGCGTCCGTGGCGACACTGCCAGCGGCGGCGTCACCAAGGCCGCTACGCTCGAAACCGGCGCTGTGGTTCGTGTTCCAATCTTTATCAAAGAGGGCGAGAAGGTCAAAATCACGACGGAGACGCGTGAGTTCGCGGGCCGCGCGTAGATTCGCCGATGACGAGTCTATGACTGCTGGAAAGTAACAGCAGATCTCTCCGCTGCGCGACGATAGAGCCGTCGCTCCGGTCGAGATGACGGAGACTCCCTGCCGCAACTCCACACCTCCGATAAGCATCTGCTCAAGGAGCGGCTAAAGAGCTTTCAATCTCTTTAGCTGGAAAGGATTTGCGTGCCAGAGCAGACGAAGAAGAGCCAGGGCCCGCTTCACGCCGGTCGAATTGAAGAGTATGCCCTGATCGGGGATTGCGAAACGGGCGCGCTCGTCTCCCGCAGTGGTTCTATCGACTGGCTCTGCTGGCCCACTTTCTCCTCCGGTGCGTGCTTTTCGGCTCTGCTAGGCACTGCGGATCACGGCTTCTGGAAGATCGCTCCCACCGCGGCCGACTGTACGATCACGCGCCAGTATGCGCCGCGCACCATGATCGTAGAAACGATCTTTGAAACAGCGGAGGGTAAAGTCTGCGTTACCGACTTTATGCCTCCGCGCGGAAAGAACTCCGATGTCGTGCGCATTGTGCGCGGCCTGAGCGGGCGTGTCGCGATGCACATGGATCTTGCGATTCGGTTTGACTACGGACGGACTATCCCCTGGGTCACGCACATCGAAGGTGGTCTTCGCGCCATTGCGGGGCCGGACATGGTGGTTCTGCGCACAACGGCACCGCTGAAGGGCGAGGGCATGTCTACCGTAAGCGACTTCACTGTGAGCGAGGGTGAAGTCTTCCGCTTCGTACTTACCTACGGTTCGTCCATGGGGCGCGAGACGGATGAAAATAGCGAAGCACGCGTTGCTCTGCCTGCCCCTATCGATCCCGAGGTGGCTCTGCAGGAGACGCGGGAGTTCTGGACGCAGTGGGCGAGCCAGAATACATACGTCGGCCCCTATGAAGAGGCTGTCCACCGCTCCGTTCTCACACTCAAGGCGATGACCTATCGACCCTCGGGAGGCGTTGTAGCCGCTGTTACGACCTCGCTGCCGGAGCAACACGGCGGTGTGCGCAACTGGGACTACCGCTACTGCTGGCTGCGCGATACGTCGTTCACACTGCTAGTGTTCTTGCAGGCCGGTTATAGCGAAGAGGCAGCCGCCTGGCGGCGTTGGCTTCTGCGCGCCATCGCCGGTGCGCCTGAGCAGATTCAATCCATCTACGGTATCTCCGGCGAACGCCAGCTTGTGGAGTGGGCTGCTGACTGGCTTCCTGGCTATGAGAACTCCCTTCCCGTAAACATCGGCAACGGCGCAGCCAACCAGTTTCAGCTCGATGTCTACGGAGAGGTTGCGTCGGCGCTCTCCAAGATTCCGGAAGCCGAACCCGACATCAAGGTCTCCGCCTCTGCCTTGCAGGCCCACCTGATCGATCACCTCTGCCATATCTGGACGGAACCGGACGAGGGTATATGGGAGACGCGCGATGGCAAGCAGCACTTTACCCACTCCAAGGTGATGGCCTGGGTCGCGCTCGACCGCGCCATCAAACACTATGAGCAGTATGGCGGTGGCGGCGACGTGGAGCGGTGGCGCATCAACCGCGATCTCATCCATGCCGAGGTCTGCGAGAAGGGATTCGATAAGGAGCTGAACAGCTTCGTGCAGGCCTATGGCTCCAAGGAACTCGATGCCTCCTGCCTGCGCATTCTTCTCGTCGGCTTTCTGCCCGCGGACGATCCGCGCATCCTTGGCACGATTGAAGCGATTCAGAAGTACCTGGTCAGCGACGGCTTCGTCCTGCGTTACAACACGGCCACCTCTCCTGATGGCCTGCCTCCCGGAGAAGGTGTCTTTCTTGCTTGCAGCTTCTGGCTGGTGACGAATCTATGGCTCATCGGCAAACGCGATGAAGCGACGTCGCTCTTCGATCGGCTGCTGAAGCTGAGCAACGATGTTGGCCTGCTCAGTGAAGAGTACGATCCCATCGCCTGCCGCATGCTCGGCAACTTTCCGCAGGCGCTTTCACACATCGCCCTGGTGCACTCGGCCTTCACGATCTCCGGGGCCTGGCGTCCGGAGGGCTGGCGCGAGGTCGATTCCTAAACGCAACCGCAAAGATTATTTTCCGGAACGTGCGACCTGTTCATCCTTCTTCTGCAGCATGGCTGCAGCATCCGCAAGACTGGTCGATGGAGGCACAGTCGCGAAGTCCGTCTGCACGTCGTCCTCCTGTTCGCTGATGCTTTTGAAGAGCAGGGCGTGCCCTTGCATATGAACGTGAGTCTCCGTCGTCTCCCACACGCCGGGCTTGACCTCGCGGCGGATCACATGGAACGTGCCACCCTTTTCCAGTTTGCCCAGCAGACCAAAGCCGAAGTTGACCTGTTCTTTCAACGCTCCACGAATGCTCACCATGCGGTGGTCTGCTTTATGCACAACCACTTCGCCCGCCATCGCGGCCAGCACACGCGCTTCACGCGAAGGCGGCGTAAAGTTTGGATCGGGCTCAAAGTGCAGCGTGACCTCCTCGCCGTTGTCTGATTTGAAGGTCCAGACGAATGCCTTCGGGAGCAGCTCCAGCATGCCACGTGCACGCACGTCGTCCTGCTCCCCATCCTTCTTCTGCTTACGCTGCTTCGCGGGGTCGTTGATAAAGTCGTGCACCTTCTTGGTTTCGGCGGCTTCTTCTTGCGCCGAAAGCGGACGGCCGTCACGCATCAGGATCTTTTTTACGGATCCCGATTTCGTGTCGACGACGAGCGAGACCGTCTCCACTCCATGCTGCCGGTTGCGATCGCGATATCTCCATAGGTTGTGGTCCGCCGCGCTCGCTTTGAGCTCTGTATCGGACATCGCACGAATCATGTCGACGGCAGATGTCTGAGCGCGTGAGGGAAGGACGGATGCGAAGACAAGAAGAGGGACAGCAAGACGAGGGACACAACGACGCAAGGAAATCATAGCGATATCTCCACCGCTCTTTAAGATGCCGGAATCCAAGGACGATGTTGCCACGCTTGGAGACGTCCCGCGGGATCTCCGCTAGAGTGAGCAGTGGAGATTTCGAGATGCAAAAGACCAACCGACGCACCTTTCTCGCGGGCAGCGCCGCTCTTGTAGGCAGCGCTGCGACCTGCGCAAGCATAGCGTCCGCCCGACAAGTCGATCCTGGGACCAACGGCTATGCGTTCGTTGCCCGTCAGGATCGGCAGCGCATCCTTCGCCTCGCTTCGGAGGCGCTGCATCTCCAACCGGCCACTGTGACGGCCTTCCCGTCCAGCCGCTCTCCAGGTGGGCCGCACGACTTCTTCTCCGAATCCGACTATTTCTGGCCCGACCCGAAGAATCCTAAGGGACCGTACAAAGAACGCGACGGGCAAACCAATCCTGAAAACTTTACCGGCCACCGCAAGGCTATGCTCGCCCTCTCCATGGCCGTTCCGCAGTTGACTGCCGCCTGGCTGCTTACTGGAAAGACGACCTACGCCGACCACGCCATTGCGCATCTCCGCGCATGGTTCGTCACGCCCGAGACGCGCATGACTCCCAACCTGGAGTTTGGCCAGGGGGTCCGGCAGGGAGTAACGGGGCGCTCCTACGGC